>NZ_JBBBEM010000026.1:0-2168 GCF_037154035.1 Kineococcus sp. G2
CGCGGCGGTGTCCCGGGCCCGTTCAGGCCCGGGAGGGGGTCACTTGAGGGTGACGGTGGCGCCGGCGCCCTCGAGGGCGGCCTTGGCCTTCTCCGCGGTCTCCTTGTTGACCTTCTCGAGGACGGGCTTCGGGGCGCCGTCGACGAGGTCCTTGGCCTCCTTCAGGCCCAGGGAGGTCAGACCGCGCACCTCCTTGATGACGCCGATCTTCTTGTCGCCGGCGGACTCGAGGATGACGTCGAACTCGTCCTTCTCCTCCTCGGCCGGGGCGGCGGCGCCACCAGCGGCGCCACCGGCGGCGGCCACGGCCACGGGGGCGGCGGCGGTGACGTCGAAGGTCTCCTCGAACTTCTTCACGAACTCGGAGAGCTCGATGAGGGTGAGCTCCTTGAACGCGTCGAGCAGCTCGTCGGTGCTGAGCTTCGCCATGAGGGCGGTCCTTCCTGTGTCTGGGGTGTGTCCGCGGGGGTGCGCCCGCGGGCGGGTGGGTGGACGGGAACCGGCGCCTCAGGCGGCGTCGGCGCCCGCCTGCTTCTCCCGCAGCGCTTCCACGGTGCGGACGGTCTTCGACAGCGGCGCCTGGAACAGGGCCGCGGCCTTGGCCTGGGACGCCTTGAGGACACCCGCGACCTTGGCCAGGAGCACCTCGCGGGACTCCAGGTCGGCCAGGGCGGTGACGTCCTGTGCGCTGATCGCGCGGCCCTCGAGCAGACCGCTCTTGACGACCAGCTGGGGGTTGGTCCTGGCGAAGTCACGCAGGCCCTTGGCAGCCTCCACCGGGTCACCGGAGATGAAGGCGATCGCGGACGGGCCGGTCAGCTGACCCTCGAAGGCCGTGACACCGGCCTCCTTCGCCGCGATGGTGGCGAGCGTGTTCTTCAGGACCGCGTAGGTCGTGTCAGGACCCAGCGCCGTGCGCAGCTGCGTGAGCTGCGACACGGTCAACCCCCGGTACTCGGTGAGCACCGCAGCGTTGGACTCCTGGAACAGCGCCGTGATCTCCTTCACGGCCGCGACCTTCTCCGCCTTCGCCATGCGTGCCCTCCCTTCCTCGTCTCGGGGAGCCGGCCCGGGCCCGAACGCGCGAAACGCCCCGGCGCAGGAGCGCGGGGCGTCGGACCGGGCCCTGGGAAGGACCTGGGGAAGCTCTCACACCTGCGCGGGTCGCCCGTGCTCGGGACCTTCTGCCACCCCTCCGAGCGGAGAGGGCGGCGACCGGCGGTCTTCGGTACGTGCTCAAGCCTACACGCCGCGAGCCGGTGCTCCCGACCACCGCCGACAGCCGCGGCGAGGCGGGGACGCCGCAGGGGCGGGGCCCCGGGAGGGACCCCGCCCCTGCGGACGGGCGCTCGGCGAGCGGTCGCCTCAGGCGGAGGCGGTCTCCTCGGTGAGGACGCGCGTCACCGACGGGTCGACCGGGATGCCCGGGCCCATCGTCGTCGTGATGGTCGCCTTCTTCAGGTAGCGGCCCTTCGAGGACGACGGCTTCAGGCGCAGCACCTCGTCCAGCGCGGCGGCGTAGTTCTCCACCAGCTGGGTCTCGTCGAAGGACACCTTGCCGATGACGAAGTGCAGGTTGGCGTGCTTGTCGGTGCGGAACTCGATCTTGCCGCCCTTGATCTCCGTGACGGCCTTGGCGACGTCCATGGTCACCGTGCCCGTCTTCGGGTTCGGCATCAGGCCGCGCGGGCCCAGCACCTTGCCCAGGCGGCCGACCTTGCCCATGAGGTCGGGCGTCGCCACGGCGGCGTCGAAGTCGAGGCGGCCCTTGGCCACCTCGTCGATGAGCTCGTCGCCACCGACGATGTCGGCGCCGGCCGCCTCGGCCTGCGCGGCGCGCTCACCCACGGCGAACACCAGCACGCGGGCGGTCTTGCCGGTGCCGTGCGGGAGGTTCACGGTGCCGCGGACCATCTGGTCGGCCTTGCGCGGGTCCACGCCCAGGCGGAAGGCGACCTCGACCGTGGCGTCGTACTTCGTGGTCGACGTCTCGCGGGCCAGCTTCACGGCCTCGGCGGGCACGTACAGGGTGTCCGCGTCGATCTTCTCGACGGCGGCGCGGTAGGCCTTGCTGCGCTTCACTGCTGCTCCTCTTGTCAGGGGTGAGGGTCGTGGTCGACGGGCCGCGCGCGGCCCTGCCACAAGGGGTGCGGCCGGCCCGGTGGGGC
>NZ_JBBBEM010000027.1:0-56491 GCF_037154035.1 Kineococcus sp. G2
GGCCGGCCCGGTGGGGCCGGCCGCGGCGGGGAGGACGTCAGTCCGAGACGGTGATGCCCATCGACCGGGCGGTGCCGGCGATGATGCGGGCCGCCATGTCGACGTCCTTGGCGTTGAGGTCCTGCAGCTTCTGCTCGGCGATCTCGCGCACCTGGGCCTGCGTGAGGTTCGCGACCTTCGTGGCGTGCGGCTCGCCGGAGCCCTTGGCGACGCCCGCGGCCTTCTTGATGAGCTCCGCGGCCGGCGGGGTCTTGGTGACGAAGGTGAACGAGCGGTCCTCGTAGACCGTGATCTCGACCGGGATCACGTTGCCGCGCTGGGCCTCGGTCTGCGCGTTGTACGCCTTGCAGAACTCCATGATGTTCACGCCGTGCTGACCGAGCGCGGGGCCGATCGGCGGCGCGGGCGTGGCCTGGCCCGCCTTGATCTGGAGCTTGATGAGGCCGGCGACCTTCTTCTTGGGGGGCATGCGCGATCCCTTCGGGTGCTGGGGGTGGCCGTATCGGTGCCCGCGGATCGGGCGACGACGGGTTGAGGCCGCCGTCCAGTGTACGCGCCGGCGCGGGCCGGGCGCGCACGACGAGCGAGCCCCCGGCCACGGGGGCCGGGGGCTCGCTCGGGCGCTCGGGACGCCGTCAGATCTTGGCGACCTGGTTGAAGTTGAGCTCCACGGGCGTCTCGCGCCCGAAGATCGAGACCAGCACGGTGAGCTTCTGGCGGTCCGCGGAGATCTCGGAGACGGTCGCCGGCAGGGTCTCGAAGGGACCCTCCATGACCGTGACCGACTCGCCGATCTCGAACTCCACCGCGCGCGGCGCCGCCGCGGGCGCGCCGTCGGTGGCGGCCGCACCGGCCGCGCCCCCCTGCTTGGGCTTCTGCTGCAGCGCGGGCGCCAGCATCGAGAAGACCTCGTCGTTCGACAGCGGCACCGGCTGGTGGGTGTTGCCCACGAAGCCGGTCACGCCGGGGGTGTGCCGCACGGCGCCCCACGACTCGTCGGTGAGGTCCATCCGCACCAGCACGTAGCCGGGGATGCGCACCCGGCGGACGTTCTTGCGCTGGCCGTTCTTGACCTCGACGACCTCCTCCATGGGCACCTCGACCTGGAAGATGTAGTCCTCCATGTTGAGGCTGGTCATGCGGGTCTCGAGGTTGGTCTTCACGCGGTTCTCGTAGCCGGCGTAGCTGTGGATCACGAACCACTCGCCCGGCATGCGCCGCAGCTTCTTGCGGAACTCCTCGGCCTCGTCGACGTCCGCGTCCAGCTCGTCGACCTCGCCCACCGGGTCGCCGTCCACCGGGCCCGCGGCACCGAGGTCGTGGGCCTCCTCGCCCTCGGGTGCGCCCACGGCGTCCGTCAGGGGGACGTCCGGGAGGTCCGCTGCCTGCTCGACCTCGGCCTCGGCGTCGGCCTCCACGTCCGCGGCGACGTCCTCGGCGTCGTAGCCCGTCAGGGAGGCGTCCGCCTCGGCGCGCTCGTCCTCGTACGCGCCCACCGGCACGGGCGAGGGCTCGGGCGCGGCGCTGAACACCTCGTCGCTGACCGGACCGAACGACTCGTCGCCCTCAGGGCTGTCGTCGGCGCGCCGCTCGCCGAGCGAGGGACCCCACTGCTCCGACACGGTGCTGACCTGCTTCCTTCGGGATAGGGACTCCGCGCACCGCAGCGGTGCGCCGCCGTCCGTCAGGACCCGAACACCAGCAGGACGAGCTTGCCGATGCCGTAGTCCAGGACGGACACCAAGAGCATCATCACCGCGACGAAGACCAGGACGACGCCCGTGTAGCTCAGCAGGTCGCGGCGCGTGGGCCAGACGACCTTGCGCAGCTCCTCGACGACCTGGCGCAGGAAGAGCAGGATCCCGCCGCGGCGCTTGGCCGCCGCGCGGTCCGCGGCCTTCGTCTCGCTCACGTCGACCTGCTCCCCACCGTCTGCCGGTGCTCCGGTGCTGACTCGCCTGGTGCTGCCCCGCTGCGCGCTGGGTGCGGCGGGCGCGTCCCCGGGGGACGCGGGTGGTGCTCGCAGGGCAGGAGGGACTCGAACCCACAACCGCCGGTTTTGGAGACCGGTGCGCTACCAATTGCGCCACTGCCCTGAGCGGTTCGGCGACCCCGTGGGGCACGCTCCACCACGGCGGGACGAGCCCGCCGACGAGCACTCTAGGCGAGAACACGCCGCGGAGTCGAACCCGCACCCTCCCGGCCGGCGCCCCGGCGCCCGGCGCGTGGAGCGGACGGGCACCGGGCGGCAGTGCCAGGATGGGAGCCGTGTCCGCTCCGAGCGCCCCCGCCCGCACCCGAGTGTCCGCCCGCGTCGCCGGCATCGCCGAGTCCGCGACCCTCGCCGTGGACGCGAAGGCCAAGGCGCTCAAGGCCGCCGGCCGGCCCGTCGTCGGCTTCGGCGCCGGGGAGCCGGACTTCCCCACCCCTCCCGCGGTCGTCGAGGCCGCCGTGGCCGCCTGCACCGACCCGGCCAACCACCGGTACACCCCCGCCGGCGGCCTGCCCGCGCTGCGCGAGGCGATCGCCGCCAAGACGCTGCGCGACTCCGGCTACGAGGTCGCCCCCTCGCAGGTGCTCGTCACCAACGGCGGCAAGCAGGCCGTCTACGAGACCTTCGCGGCGCTGCTGGACCCGGGCGACGAACTGCTGCTGCCCGCGCCCTACTGGACGACCTACCCGGAGGCGGCGCGCCTGGCCGGCGGCGTGCCCGTGGAGGTCTTCGCCGGGCTCGAGCAGGGCTACAAGGTCACCGTCGAACAGCTCGAGGCCGCGCGCACCCCGCGCACCAAGGTCCTGCTGTTCAACTCCCCCTCCAACCCCACCGGCGCGGTCTACTCCCCCGAGGAGGTCCGCGCGATCGGGCGCTGGGCCGACGAGCACGGCCTGTGGGTGGTCACCGACGAGATCTACGAGCACCTCGTCTACGACGGCGCTCGCGCTGCGTCGATGCCCGTGGAGGTGCCCGAGCTGGCCGAGCGCTGCGTGGTGCTCAACGGCGTGGCGAAGACGTACGCCATGACGGGCTGGCGGGTGGGCTGGCTGATCGGCCCGGCGGACGTGGTGAAGGGGGTGGGCAACCTGCAGTCGCACCTGACCTCCAACGTCGCCAACGTCTCCCAGCGCGCCGCGATCGCCGCCCTGTCCGGCGACCTGGACGCCGTGGCGACGATGCGCACCGCCTTCGACCGCCGCCGCCGGCGCATCACCGAGATGCTCTCCGCGATCGACGGCGTCGAGTGCCCGCTGCCCGAGGGGGCCTTCTACGCCTACCCCTCCGTGGAGGCGCTCATCGGCAGGACGCTGCGGGGCAGCGAGATCACCTCCTCGGCGCACCTGGCCGAGCTGATCCTCACGGAGGCCGAGGTGGCCGTCGTGCCGGGCGAGGCCTTCGGGCCCAGCGGCTTCCTGCGGCTGTCCTACGCGCTCGCCGACGCCGACCTCGAGGAGGGCGCGGGGCGGATCCAGCGGCTGCTGGCCGAGGTGGTGTGAGCACCCCCGGCGGAGAGCGCGACCTCGCCGTCCTGCTGCGCTCGCTGCGCCCGGTGCGCCGCCCCGGGGAGTTCACCCACCGGCACCTGCCACCGGGCGGCACGGTCGCCGACCTGCCCGCCGGGCTGGTCCCCGAGGCGACCGTCGCCGAGGACGAGGGCCTGACCCTCGTGCTGCCGGCCGAGCGCGCCGGGGAGCTCGGTGAACCGGTCACCGAGGGTGAGCGGTACGCGTGGCTGACGCTGCGGGTGCACTCCGCCCTGGACGCCGTCGGGCTCACCGCCGCCGTCAGCGCCGCGCTGGCCGCCGCCGGGGTGCCCGCCAACGTGATCGCCGGGCGCTTCCACGACCACGTGCTGGTGCCCGTCGCGCAGGCCGACGAGGCTCTGCGGGTGCTCACCGCGCTGTCCGGCACCGACCAGCCGACCACTTGACGCGCTGGCAGACTCACGCAGCGTGACGCGCGCGCTGGAGACGTTGCCCAAGGCCCACCTGCACCTGCACTTCACGGGGTCGATGCGCACCAGCACGCTGCTGGAGCTGGCCGAGGTGCACGGGGTGCGCCTGCCCGCGGCGCTGTCCGGGCAGCACATGCTGTCGCTGTCGCCGGACGAGCGGGGCTGGTTCCGCTTCCAGCGCCTGTACGACGCCGCGCGCTCCTGCGTGCGCACCGCCGACGACATGCGGCGGATCGTGCTGGAGGCCGCCGCCGACGACGCCGCGGAGGGCTCGCGCCGGCTGGAGCTGCAGGTGGACCCCACCTCGTACGCCGTGCACCTCGGCGGCATCACCCCGGCGCTGGAGGTCGTGCTCGACGCGGCGCGGGAGGCGACGACGCTGACGGGCACGGAGGTGGCGGTGGTGGTCGCCGCCAGCCGCACGCGCCACCCGCTGGACGCGCGAGCCCTGGCGCGGCTGGCGGCCCGGCACGCCGGGGACGGGCCGGGCACGGTCGTCGGCTTCGGGCTGTCCAACGACGAGCGGCGCGGGGACACCGCGGAGTTCGCCGGGGCCTTCGGCATCGCCCGCCGCGCCGGGCTGGCCGCGGTGCCGCACTCCGGGGAGCTGCTCGGCCCCGCCCACGTGCGCCGGACGCTGGAGACGCTGCGCCCGGACCGCCTCGGGCACGGGGTGCGGTGCGCCGAGGACCCGGAGCTGCTGGCCCGCGTGGTGGACGCCGGTGTGGCGCTGGAGGTGTGCCCGGCCAGCAACGTCTCGCTGGGCGTGTACGAGGGCCTGGCGGCGGTGCCGCTGCGGCGGCTGCTGGAGGCGGGGGCGACGGTGGCGCTGGGCGCGGACGACCCGCTGCTGTTCGGCCCGCGCCTGGTGGCGCAGTACCGCAGCGCCCGGGAGGACCACGGGCTGGACGACGCCGCGCTGGCGGGGCTGGCGAAGGCGTCGATCAGCGCCTCGCTGGCGGCGGCGGCGACGAAGCGGGCGCTGCACGCCGAGGCGGACGACTGGCTGGCCGCCGCTCCGGAGGCACCGGAGGGCGGACACGGAGGGGCGCGACGTGATTGACTCAATGAGTCGAGTCAATGTGCCGGGAGGTCGACGTGTTCTCAGGTCTGGTCGTGCTGGGGCCCCTGCTGGTGGCCCTGGGGCTCGCGGGCGGAGCCGCCGCCCTCGCGGTGCACCGCCGGGTACCGGCCGCCTCGCTGCCGCTTCCCGTGGCCGGCGCCCGCCGCAGGGGTGAGGTGTGGACGGGGCTGGCGGCGCTGGCGGGGGGCGGCACCGCTGCCGCGTTCCTGGCGGGTGCCTGGCGACTGCACGAGGAGCGTCTCGTCGTGACCCTGCCCCTGGCCGCGGCCACCGCCTACGCGCTCGTGGCCCTCGCGGCGGAGGCGACCTGGCCGCGGCCGCTGACCCGGGTGCGCAGCGCGCGGCTGCTGGCGCGCTCGGTGCGCGACGGCGCCTCCCCGGGCCTGCTGCGCTGCGCCGTCGCAGCGGGAGCGCTGCTCGCCGCGGTGTGCCTGCTCGGCGCCGCCCTCGGAGCCGAGGACGGGCGCTCGGTGGAGTGGTCCTCCCCCGACGGCCTGGCGACCTGGAGCGCAGGCACCTTCCCGGGCGCTGCGCTCACCGCCCCGGTCTGCGCCCTGGGGCTGCTCGCCGCCGTGGTCACGGCGGCCGTGCTGCACCTCGTCCCGGTCCGGCCGTCGGTCCCGGCAGCCGACGAGGCCACGGACGCCGCGCTGCGCCGGGTGGCCGCCCACCGAGTGCTGCGCACCTCCACGGCCGCCGCCACCCTGACGCTGGCGGGCCTGCTCCTCCTCGCCGGCGTCTCGGCCACCGGGCTCGGCGGCGACTACCAGCTCGCGGCCGGTGACCTGCGCACCTCGGCACCGCCGTGGGGGTGGCGGGCGCTGGCGGGGGTGGCGCTGTGGAGCTCACCGGCGGTCGCGCTCGCGGGCCTCGCCACGCTCTTCTGGCCGGCCCCGGGTCTGCGGCGCGAGCGCGCGTCGGCGGGTGCGGCGTGACCGCGCTGCGCGTCCTCGTGGACACCGCCTCGCCGGTCCCCGTCTACGAGCAGCTGCGCCGGCAGGTGGCCACCCTGGTCACCACGGGGGCGTTGCGCACCGGGGACCGGCTACCGGCCGCCCGGGCGCTGGCCGCCGACCTCGGCCTGGCGCTGGGCACGGTGCAGCGCGCCTACCGGGAGCTGGAGCTGGCCGGGCTGGTCGTCTCCCGCCGCCGCACCGGCACCGTCGTCACCGCCTCCGCCGCCCCGGTGGACGAGGAGGTCCGCTGGGCCGCGGAGGGCTACGTGGAGCGGGCGCTGCAGGCCGGGCTGGACGAGGAGGAGGTGGTCGACCTGGTGCGCGACGCGCTGCTCAGAGCGCGCAGCCGACGAGCACCGGCTCGTTGACGATCCGCACCCCGAACCTCTCGCGCACGCCCGCGGCGACCTCGCGCGCCAGGGCGAGCAGGTCCTCCGCGCGCGCCGAGCCGCGGTTGGTGATCGCCAGGGCGTGCTTGGTGGACAGCGTCGCCGGGCCGGGGGCGCCGTACCCCTTGCCGAAGCCGGCGCGCTCGATCAGCCAGGCGGCGCTCGTCTTCACCAGCGGCTCGCCGTCCGCGCCGGTACCGGCCGGGTAGCGGGGGGCGTCCTCGGGCAGCACCGCCGCCTCCTGCGGCGTCAGGACGGGGTTGGTGAAGAACGACCCGGCGCTCCAGGTGTCGTGGTCGTCCAGGTGCGCCTCGTCCCACACCATGCCCTTGCCCTCGCGCAGCGCGAGCACGGCGGCGCGCACCCGCGTCATCGGCACCCGGTCGCCGACCTCGACGCCGAGGCGGCGGGCCAGCTCCGCGTACCCGACCGGGGCGGAGCGGTCGCTGAAGCGGAACTGGAACGTCACGTCCAACACGACGTAGCGGCTCTCGGCGTGCTCCCCGTGCAGGGCCACCCGCTCGGTCTTCAGCCGGGAGGTGCGGTACCCGAAGCGCAGGTCCGCCCCCGCGAAGGTGCGCTGCCGGCCCGCCACGCGGTCGAAGGTGCGCACGGTGGCGATGGTCTGCGAGACGTCCTGGCCGTAGGCGCCGACGTTCTGCACCGGGGTGGCGCCCACCGTGCCGGGGATCCCGGACAGCGCCTCCACGCCCGACCAACCGCTCGCGACCGCCCGGGCGACCAGCGCGTCCCACCGCTCCCCCGCCGCGGCGGTGACCACGGCCCCGCCGCAGGCGTCCTCGGAGCCCAGCCGGACGCCGGTGGTGGCCACGTGCACGACGGTGCCGTCGAAGCCGGCGTCGGCCACCAGCAGGTTGGAGCCGCCCCCGACGAGCAGCAGCGGCTCGCCCGCGGCGTCGGCCTCGCGCACCGCCGCGACGAGCTCGTCCTCGGTGCGGGCCACGACGACGCGGCGGGCGGGACCGCCCACGCGCAGGGAGGTCAGCGGGGCGATGAGCGGACCGGTGGTGGTGGCGGGCGTGGTCACGGGCTGCTCCCGGGGCGGACGGCGGCGGGCGGGCGGGCGACGCCGGAGAGCGCCAGGGCCAGCGCGGAGGCCACGGCCGCGGCCAGCAGGGCGTCCAGGACACCGACGTGCTCGGCGAGCAGGCCGAGCAGGGGCGGGCCGGCGAGGAAGGCGGCGTACCCGACGGAGGACACCACGCTGACGCGGGCGGCGGCGCCGGCCTCGTCGTCGGCGGCGGCGCTCATGCCGAGCGGGAAGCCGAGGGCCGTGCCCACCCCCCACAGCGCCGCACCGGCCACCGCGACCGGCACGGAGGGGGCCAGGACGAACACCAGCACCCCGGCCACGGCGAGGGCGGCGCAGCCGCGCAGCGCGGCGACCCGGCCCGTGCGCTCCAGCACGACCGGCCCCAGCAGCCGGCCGACGGTCATGAAGACCACGAACGCGCCGAAGGCGGCGACCCCCACCTCGTGGCTGGTGCCGTACCCGTCGACGGCGCCCACGGCCAGCCAGTCGTTGGCGGTGCCCTCGACGAACGCCATGCACAGCACCATCAGGCCCAGCAGCAGGGTGCGCGGCTCGCGCCAGGCGGTGCGCAGCGAGACCGCGCGCGGCGCGTCCTCGCCGGGCTCCGGGGCGGGCGGGGCGCCGAGGAAGGAGCGCACGGCGAGCAGGGCCCCGGTCAGCGCCAGCACCGCCGCGGCTCCCAGGTGGGCCCAGGTGGGCACGTCCAGCGCCAGCAGCAGCACGCCGAGCCCGGCGGCCAGCACGGTGCCCAGGCTGTACCCGGCGTGGAAGCGGGACATGATCGAGCGGTCCAGGCGGCGCTCGACGGCGGCACCCTCCACGTTCATCGCCACGTCCCAGGCTGCGGTGCCGGCGCCCTGGACGACCAGCCCGGCCGCGACCACGGGGACGCTGGTCAGCGCGTCGGCACCGGCGGAGACGGCGAGCAGGCCCACCGCGACGGCCACGGCACCGGCGGCGACGGTGCGCACGCGCCCCAGCCGCATCACGACGGCCCCCGCCAGCGGCATCGTCACGACCGAGCCGACGGACAGGGCGAGCAGGAGCAGGCTCAGCCCGGCCGGGCTGAGGTCGAGGGCGTCGCGCACCGACGGGATGCGCGACACCCAGCAGGCGAAGGCGAAGCCGTTGAGGACGAACGCGGCGAAGACGGCGTTGCGGGCGCGCAGCCCGGCGCGGTCCGCGCCGGCCGCGACCGGCGCGGCGGAGCTCACGGCAGGCGGACGACGGCGCGGGCGCGGCCCAGCACCTTGGCGCCGGCGCTGGTGACCGCGAGGTCCACGGTGGCGGTGCGGCGCTGCTCGTCGAGCGCGGCGACGGTGCCGGCGACCTCGACGACGGCCGCGCCCTGCGCGGGCACGACGACGGGGGCGGTGAACTTGGTGGCGTACTCGAGCACGGCGGCGGGGTCGCCGGCCCAGTCGGCGGCGCTCTGGCCGGCCAGGCCCATGGTGAGCATCCCGTGGGCGATGACGTCGGGCAGCCCGACGGAGCGCGCGACGGACTCGTCGAGGTGGATGGGGTTGCGGTCGCCGGAGGCCTCGGCGTAGGCGCGCAGGTCCGCGCGGGTCACCTCGTGGCGGGCGGCGGGCAGGGCGTCACCGACCTGGACGTCCTCGAAGCGGACGGTGCTCACTGCTCCTCCGGGGCGCGCACGACGAGGGTGGAGACGGCGGTGCACACCGGCGTGCCGTCCGCCAGGCGCAGCTCGGTGCGCGTGGTGACCATGGCGTTGCCGCGCACGACGCGCACGCGGTCCACGTGCAGCTCCGCGGACAGCTCGTCACCGGCGACGATCGGCCGGTGGTGGGTGAACGACTGCTCGCCGTGCACGACGCGCGAGTAGTCGATGCCGGCCGCCGGGTCGGTGATGAACTGGGCGTCGGCCCGCTGCGCCAGGGTGACGGCGAAGGTGGGCGGCGCCACGACGTCCGCGTGGCCCAGGGCCTGCGCGGCGGCGGTGTCGTGGTGGGCCGGGTGGACCGCCCGCACGGCCCGGGCGAAGGCCCGGACCGCGCCGGCGGTCACGGCGGTGGCCCCGGAGGCGGGGTAGACCCGCCCCTGGAAGGACTCGTCGACGGTGACGGACGTCACTGCGGCGGACGTGCCCGGGTCAGCGGGTCTCGCGGTGCGTGGTCTTCTTGCCGCAGCGCGGGCAGAACTTCGCCAGGTCGAGCCGGTCGGGGTCGTTGCGCCGGTTCTTCTTGGTGATGTAGTTCCGCTCCTTGCACTCGGTGCAAGCCATGGTGATCTTGGGGCGGACGTCGGTGGTCTTGGCCACGGCGGGTTGCCTCTTCCTGAACTGGGGTCCTGCGGGCGACTTCAGCGCCGCGATCTCGCCCACCAGGGTACGCGATCCGAGCGCCCGGACCACCACGCAGGACGAGCGGCCGCCCCGGCGGGGCGGCCGCTCGTCACGGCGTTGCGGTGTCCGTAGCGGAGGCCGGACTTGAACCGACGACACAGCGATTATGAGCCGCTTGCTCTACCAACTGAGCTACTCCGCCGCACGTCCACCGGCGGGCCGGCTGGACGCTGAGAGCCCCGATCGAGGATTGAACTCGAGACCTCTTCCTTACCAAGGAAGTGCTCTACCACTGAGCTATCGGGGCACTGCTCGCCGCTCGCACGACGTGAGGTCCACCCTACACGCCGCGACCCGAGCCCGTTGCCGGGCCCGGGTCGCGCTCGCGACGTGGCGGGTGATGGATTCGAACCAACGAAGGCAATGCCGGCGGATTTACAATCCGCTCCCTTTGGCCGCTCGGGCAACCCGCCAGTGCGCCTGGATGACCAGGTGCGAGTGAGAGGATAGCAAGGTCTGGCGGCCGGGACGAACCGGCTGCGCGCACCGCTCCGGAGGGAACAGCACACGTGGCCAGCGAGTCCTCGTTCGACGTCGTCAGCAAGGTCGACCGCCAGGAGGTGGACAACGCCCTGAACCAGGCGGCGAAGGAGATCTCCCAGCGCTACGACTTCAAGGGCACCGACGCCTCGGTGCGCTGGAGCGGCGAGACGATCCTCATGGTCGCCAACTCCGAGGACCGCGTGAACGCCGTGCTGGACGTCCTGCAGACCAAGCTGATCAAGCGCGGGGTGTCGCTGAAGGCCCTGGACACCTCCGAGCCCACCCCCTCGGGCAAGGAGCACCGGATCACGGCCACCCTCAAGGAGGGCCTGGACCAGGACGTCGCCAAGAAGATCGGCAAGATCGTCCGCGACAGCGGCCTGAAGAGCGTCAAGACCCAGGTCACCGGCGACGAGGTGCGCGTCAGCTCCAAGAGCCGCGACGACCTGCAGGAGGTCATCGCGCTGCTCAAGGGCGCCGACCTCGACGTGGCGCTGCAGTTCGTCAACTACCGCTGACCCGGCGCCCGTGAGCGCCACCGCCCCCGGCACCCCGCGCGCCGGGGGCGGCCCTCGCGCTCGCCGGCTGCTCCGGAGGCCCGACCGGGTCGAGCCCGTCCCCGCCCGAGCGCCGGTCGGCTCCCCCGCGTCAGCGGCGGTAGCCGGCCATCGCCTCCAGCCGGGCGATGCGCTCGGCCATCGGCGGGTGGGTGGAGAACAACCGGCTGAAGCCCTGCCCCCGGAACGGGTTGGCGATCATCATGTGGCTGGCGTTGACGAGCTCGCGCTCCGGCGGCAGCGGCAGCTGCCGGGTGCCCAGCTCCAGCTTGCGCAACGCCGACGCCAGGGCCAGCGGGTCGCCGGTCAGGCGCGCGCCGTCCTCGTCGGCGTCGTACTCGCGGGTGCGGGAGATGGCGAGCTGGATGACGGTGGCTGCCAGCGGGGCCACCAGCGACAGCGCCAGCACGGCGATCGGGTTGGTGCGCCCCTCGCCGTCCCGCCCGCCCGCGGCGCCGAAGAACGCGCCGAACTGCGCGAACTGGGCGACGGACGTGATGACGCCCGCCAGCGCCCCCGCCACCGAGGACGTGAGGATGTCGCGGTTGTACACGTGCTGCAGTTCGTGGCCCAGCACACCGCGCAGCTCCCGCTCGTCCAGCAGTTGCAGGATGCCCTCGGTGCAGCACACCGCGGCGTTCCCGGGGTTGCGGCCGGTGGCGAACGCGTTGGGCGCCATCGTCGGCGACACGTACAGCCGCGGCATCGGCTGGTGGGCGCGGGTGGACAGCTCCCGCACGATCCGGTGCATCGCCGGCTGCTCGGCCTCCGAGATCGGCCGGGCACGCATGGCGCGCAGGGCGAGCTTGTCGGAGTTCCAGTAGCCGTAGGCGGAGGTGACCACCCCGATCACCGCGAAGACCAGCAGCAGCGCCGGGACGCGGAACGCCGACGCGAGGAGCCCGCCGATCAGGAGCAGGACCGCCCAGATCGCCCCGAAGAGGACCGCGGTCTTCAGGCCGTTGTGGTGACGGTGCATCGGGCGCTCTCGTCCTCCCTGGTCCGGGTCCAGCCAGGGGTGCAACGCGCCGCGCCGCGCGATCGTTCCGCGCGGCGCCTCAGGCCCGGGCCGTGGCGCCCGCGGCCGGGCGCCGGTGCGCCGCGCCGGGGTGGGACGCGGCCAGCCGCGCCCCCTCGCCCGAGCCCAGCCGCTCGCGCAGCGTGGTGCCCGGCGCGACCGGCGGTGCGGTGCGCCCCCGGCGGGCCAGCTCCGGCACCAGGTGGTCCACGACGTCGGCGAACGTGCCGGGCATCGTCGCGTACATGAGGTTGAAGCCGTCGACGCCCGAGACCTCCGCGAACTCCTCCAGGGCGTCGGCCACGGTGGCCGGCGAGCCCGCCAGCACCGGGCCGCGCCCGCCGACGGCCACGAAGCGGGCCAGGTCGTCCACCGTCCAGGTGCGGTCCGGGTCGCTGGTGAACGACGACAGCGCCGAGCGGTTCGCGTCGGTGGTGACGTGCTGCAGCGGCTCCCCCGGCGCCAGGCCGGCCAGGTCCACGCCCGTCCAGCCCCCGAACAGCGCCAGCGCGCCGTCCCTGCTGGCGCGCGCCCGGTAGTCGGCCAGCAGCGCGGTCGCCTCCGCGTCGGAGGGGCGCACCACGGCGGTCAGCCCCGCGTAGACGCTGACCGAGCGCGGGTCGCGCCCGGCGCGCTCCACCCGCTCGCGCAGGGAGTCGACGGTGCGGCGGACGTGCTTCGCGGTGGGGCCGATGACGAAGACGCACTCGGCGTGCCGGGCGGCGAACTCCTGCCCGCGCGGCGAGGAACCCGCCTGGAAGACCACCGGGGTGCGCTGCGGGGACGGCTCGCACAGGAACGCGCCGGGCACGTCGAACCAGCGGCCGTGGTGGTCGATGTCGTGGACCTTCGCCGGGTCGGCGTACACCCCGCGCTCGGCGTCGCGCACGACGGCGGAGTCCTCCCAGGACCCCTCCCAGAGCTTGTAGCAGACCTCGAGGTACTCCTCGGCGACGTCGTAGCGCTCGTCGTGCGGCACCTGCCGGTCGAAGCCGAGGTTGCGGGCCGCGGAGTCGAGGTAGCCGGTGACGACGTTCCAGGCGACGCGGCCGCCGGTGAGGTGGTCCAGCGTGGTCAGCCGGCGGGCCAGGGCGTACGGCTGCTCGTACGTGGTCGTCACCGTCAGCCCGAAACCGAGCTGCTCGGTGACCGCGGCCATGGCCGAGACCGCCATGAGCGGGTCGTTGACGGGCACCTGGGCGGCCGCGCGCACGGCGGCGTCGCGCGAGCCGCCGTGCACGTCGTACACGCCGAGGACGTCGGCGAGGAAGAGGGCGTCGAAACCCCCGCGCTCCAGCAGCTGCGCCAGGTCCGTCCAGTACCGCAGGGTGCGGTACTCGGCGCTGCGGTCCTCCGGGCGCGCCCACAACCCGGCGGCCTGGTGCCCCACGCAGGCCATGGCGAAGGCGTTCAGGCGAAGCGGTGCGGTGCTCACGGGACGACGGTCTCCAGGTTCTTCGAGGTGGTGTCCAGGGGCCGGTGGGCCGTCTCCGGGGCCGCGGCGGCGCAGGCGGCGGTGAGCAGCGCCAGTGCGCTGACGAAGCCGGCGACCAGCCACGGCGCGCCGCCGGCCAGGGCCAGCAGCGAAGCCGCGACGAGGGGGGTCAGCCCGCCGCCGAGGACCGCGCCGATGGAGTAGCCCAGCGAGGCGCCGCTGTAGCGGGTGCGCGCGGGGAACTGCTCGGCGAAGAACGCCCCCTGCGCGCCGTACATGCTGTCGTGCCCGAGGTTCACGGCGACGACGAGCGCGCCGACGATCAGCACGGTGGAACCGGTGTCGAGCAGCAGGAACGCCGGCCCGGTGAACACCGCGGTGAGCAGCGCCCCGAACAGGTACACGGGCCTGCGGCCGAAGCGGTCCGAGGCCAGTCCCCACAGCGGGGTGGTGGCCAGGCTCAGCACGGAGACGACCAGGACGGCGAGCAGGCCCACGTCGGCGCCGTCGGCGCGCACCTGCTCGGTGAGGTAGTTCAGGGCGAAGACGGTGTAGAGGACGTACCCGCCGATCTGGCCCAGGCGCATGCCGCTGGTCAGGAGCACCCCGCGGGCGTCCTCGCGCAGCACGTCGGCGACCGGGCGGCGGGCGACGGCACCGGCGCGGCGCAGGTCCGAGAACACCGGCGAGTCGGTCACCTTCAGCCGGATGACCAGACCGACCACGACGAGCACTGCGCTGGCCAGGAACGGCACCCGCCAGCCCCAGGAGAGGAACTGCTCGGGGGTGGTGAGGGTGCGGGTCAGCCAGAAGCCCCCGCTGGCCAGGACCATGCCCGCGGCCGAGCCCATCTGCGGCACGGCGCCGAACAACCCCCTGCGCCGCTCGGGGGCGTGCTCCACCGCCAGCAGCACGGCACCGCCCCACTCGCCGCCGGTGGAGAAGCCCTGCAGCAGGCGGGCGGTCACGAGCAGCACGGGCGCGGCGACCCCGATGGCCGCGTAGGTGGGCAGCAGGCCGATGAGGGCCGTCGAGGCGCCCATGAGCAGCAGGGACGCCACCAGGACCTTCTTGCGCCCCAGCCGGTCCCCCAGGTGACCGGCGACCGCGCCGCCCAGCGGGCGCGCGATGAAGCCCACCGCGTACGTGGCGAACGCCGCGACGACCCCGACAGCACCGCCGACCTGCGGGAAGAACAGCGGGGCGAACACCAGCGCGGCCGCCGTGCCGTAGAGGTAGTAGTCGTACCACTCGATCGTGGTGCCGACGAAGCTGCCGAGCGCGGCGCGCCGCCGCAGGACGCGGCGGTCGACGGCAGCGGGGACGACGACACGAGCAGCGCTCACCGGGACTCCCATCGGTCCTGGCGGAAGCACCTTCCCCGAGGGGTGGTTGCTGCGGCGTCGTCGAGCCAGGTCTCTCAGCCGCTCTGGATGGTCGTCCAGGAACCTAGGGCACCCGATCGCCCGCGCGCAAACCGCGGCGGGTCAGCCGCGGCGGCTGCGGATCTGCTCGCTGAGGGCGGGCAGGACCTCGTTGAGGTCGCCCACGATCCCGTAGTCGGCGAACTCGAAGATCGGGGCGTCCGGGTCGCTGTTCACCGCCACGACGGTCACCGAGGCCGCCATGCCGCCGCGGTGGTGCACCGCGCCGGACACGCCGGCACCCACGTACAGCCGCGGGCTGATCGTCACGCCCGTCTGCCCCACCTGGGCCTCGTGCCCGATCCAGCCCTCGTCGGTGGCGACGCGGGTGGCGCCCACGGCCCCGCCGAGCACGTCGGCGAGCTCCTCCACGGCCGAGAAGTCGCCCTCCACGCCGCGGCCGCCGACGACCACGACCTCCGCCTCGGCCAGCGCCGGGCGGTCCGAGGTGGGCCGGGCCTCACGGGAGTGGACGGTGACCGCGCGCGCGGCCGCCGAAGCCGCCACGCGGTGCTCGACCACCTCGGCCGGTGCGGCCTGCGCCGCGGGCGCGGCCTGCACGGAGTTCGGGGCCAGCGCCACCACGCCGAACGGCCCGGTGAGCGCGCAGCGCGTCGTCCACGTCCCCGCCAGGACCGTCTTGACCGCCGTGAAGCGGCCGTCGGCGTCGCGCTCGAGGCCGCCGGCGCCGGTGACGACCCCCGCGCCGGTGCGCACGGCGAGGCGGGCGGCGACCTCCTTGCCCTCGAACGTGGAGGCCACCAGCAGCAGCGGGGCGTCCACCTCGGCGCGCACCGCCTCCAGCGCGTCCACGACGGAGGCGGTCAGGCGGTCGTCGGCGCCGTCGACGAGCACGTGGTGCAGCGCGTGGCCCCCGTGCGCGCCGACCTGCGCGCGCACCTCCTCGGCCGGTGCGGGGCCGATCCACACGGCGTGCACCCGCGCGTCCGGCAGGTCGCGCGCCAGGGTCAGCAGCTCCAGGGCCGTGGGGCGCAGCCGCCCGTCGCCGTGGTCGAGCAGGACGAGGACGTTCACGCGAAACCCTTCTGCGCCAGGTAGTCCACGAGAGCGGGCACCGTCTCCGCGCCGCCGGTCACGAGCACCCGGTCCGAGCGCTCGGGGCGGGGTGAGGCCTCCACGACCCGGGCCGCGGACCCGTCCAGGCCCACGGTGGCGGGGTCCACGCCGAGGTCGGCGAGGGAGAGCACCTCCACCGGCTTCTTGCGGGCGGCGAGGATGCCCTTGAAGTCGGGGAACCGGGCGCGGAACGCCTGGTCGGTCACCGACAGCACGGCCGGCGCGGGAGCGCTGAGCTCCTCCACGTCGGTGGAGGTCTCGCGGCGCACCCGCACGGTGCCGTCCTCGACGGTGATGCGGTCGGCGAGGGTGAGCTGCGGCCAGTCCAGCAGGGCCGCCAGGGCGGCCGGCACCAGGGAGGTCAGCCCGTCCAGGCCCGCCATGCCCGCGACCACGACGTCCACCGGCCGCTCGGCGTGCACGCGGCGCACCGCCGCGGCCAGCACGCGGGCGGTGGCGATCGCGTCGGAACCGGCGATCGCGTCGTCGCGCACGTGCACCGCGCTCGTGGCACCCATCGCCAGGCCGCGGCGCAGGGCCTCCACGGCCGCGGCGGGCCCGACGGTGAGGGCGACGACCTCGTGCGGCTCGGCGCCCTCCGCGACCGGGTGCGCCTCGACCAGGCGCAGCCCGGCCTCCAGCGCGTCCTCGTCCAGCTCGTTGAGGGTGTCGTCCTCGCCGCCGCGGGCCAGCAGCCCGTCCTCGCGGAAGGAGCGGGCCGACTGGATGTCGGGGACGTGCTTGACGCAGACGACGACGCGCACTCAGGCCTCCCGGGCGGCGGCCTCGGCGAGCACCTCGCGCGAGTACCTGATCATGTCCTCGCGGGGGACGACCTTGACGCGCTCGCGGCCGTGCGGCTGGCCCAGCGCCCGCTCGTAGGCGTCCAGGACCTCCCAGTCGTTCCAGGTGAGGACCTCCACGCCCTTGGCCGTCAGCGCGTCCAGCACGGCCTGCGGGTCCGGCTCGGCGGCGCGCTCGAGACCGGCCGCGTCGGCGACGAGGTGGCGGACCGTCTCGGAGGCGTCGGACTTGGTGTGCCCGATGAGGCCGACGGGCCCGCGCTTGATCCAGCCGGTGCAGTACACGCCGCCCAGGTGCTCGCCCTCCGGGGAGAGCACGCGGCCCTCGTGGTTGGAGATGACGCCCTTGAGCTCGTCGAACGGCACGCCCGGCAGCGGGGAGCCGAAGTAGCCGACCGCGCGGTACACGGCCTGCACGTCCCAGGTGCGCACGTCCCCGGTGCCCTCGACCGTGCCGTCGCCCGTCAGGCGGGTGCGCTCGGTGCGCAGCGCGCTGACGTGGCCGTCGGTGCCGACGATCTCCACGGGGGCGTGCAGGAAGTGCAGGTGGATGCGCCGGGAGGCGGTGCCGTCGCCCTCCTTCAGCGTCCAGTCCGTGAGGGTCTTCACGACCTGCTTGGTCTGGTTCGACTTGTCGATGGCGGCCATCGAGCCCTCGTCGAACTCGAAGTCCTCCGGGTCGACGAGGACGTCGACGTCGGGGACGTGGCCCAGCTCGCGCAGCTCCAGCGGGGAGAACTTCGCCTGCGCCGGGCCGCGGCGGGCGAAGACGTGCACGTCGGTGACCTTCGACGCCTTCAGGCCCTCGTAGACGTTGTCCGGGATCTCCGTGGGCAGCAGGTCGTCGGCGTGCTTGGCGAGCATGCGCGCCACGTCCAGCGCGACGTTGCCGGCGCCCAGGACCGCGACGGTGGAGGCCTGGAGCGGCCACTCGCGCGGGTAGTCCGGGTGCCCGTCGTACCAGGAGACGAAGTCGGCGGCGCCGTAGCTCTCCGGCAGGTCGACGCCCGGGATCGCCATCGGCGCGTCCTCGATGGCGCCGGTGGAGAACACCACGGCGTCGTAGTGGCGCCGCACGTCCTCCAGCGTCAGGTCCGTGCCGAAGTCCACGTTCGTCAGCAGGCGGATGTCGCCGCGGCCCAGGACCTTCTCCAGGGCGACCACGATCTGCTTGATGCGCGGGTGGTCCGGCGCGACGCCGTAGCGCACGAGGCCGAAGGGGGCGGGCAGGCGCTCGATCAGGTCGATGCTCACGCCGTCGAAGCCCGTCGCGGACAGGTCGGCCTTGGAGAGGATGTCCGAGGCGTAGATGCCTGCCGGCCCGGCTCCGACGACGGCCACGCGCAGCGGACGCTGGGTGCTCACGGGATCTGGTGTCCTTCGTCTCGACGTCGGCGGTCGACTGCGCAGGCAAGCCTAATGCGTCGGGCACCCACCCCCGGACGGCACCATGCGCGGTGTGGAGGAACCCCGCCCGACCGCCCCCGCCGCACCCGGCCCGCAGCGCGGCTCCGGCCCGCCCGCCGCGGGTGCCGGCTCCCGAAGCGGGCTCCTGGCCGGCGCGGGCGCCTACGTGCTGTGGGGGCTGTTCCCGTTCTACTTCCACGCCCTGCTGCCCACCGGCGCGCTGGAGCTGCTGGCGCAGCGGGTCGTGTGGTCGCTGGCGCTGTCGGTGCTGCTGCTGACGGCGCTGCGCCGCTGGCCGGCCGTGCTGCGGGTGCTGCGCACCCCCGCGCAGCTGCGGCTGCTGGCCGTGGCGGCCGTGGCCATCGCCGTCAACTGGGGCGTGTACGGCCTGGCCGTGACCAGCGGGCACGTGCTGGAGGCGTCCCTGGGGTACTTCGTCAACCCGCTGGTGACGGTGCTGCTGGGGGTGCTGGTGCTGCGCGAGCGCCTGCGGCGGACGCAGTGGGCCGCGGTCGCCGTCGGCACCACCGCCGTCGTCGTCATCACCGCCGACCTCGGCAGGCTGCCGTGGATGGCGCTGGCGCTGGCCGTGTCCTTCGGCACCTACGGGCTGCTGAAGAACCGCCTGGCCCGCAGCGGCACCGGGGTGGACCCGCTGACGGGGCTGACGGTGGAGACGGGCGTGCTGGTGCTGCCCGCCGCGGCGACCCTGGCCTGGATCGGCGCGACCGGGCGCTCCACGTTCACCGCCGGCGGCGCCGACCACGTGGTCCTCACCGTGCTGTCCGGGCCGACCACCCTGGCACCGCTGCTGCTGTTCGCGCTGGCCGCCGGGCGGGTGCCGCTGACCACGATCGGGTTGCTGCAGTACGCCACCCCCGTGCTGCAGTTCGCCGCCGCGCTGGTGCTGGGCGAGACGATGCCCGCCTCCCGGTGGGTGGGCTTCGCGCTGGTGTGGGCGGCGCTGGCGCTGCTCACCGCCGACGCGCTGCGCGCCCAGCGACGGCGCCGGCCGGCGCTCCCGCGCCCGCGCACCTGACGGCCCGGCGGCCGCCGCGAGCCGTTCAGCGGGCGGGTTCGGGCTCGTCCACGTCGAGCACCAGGGGCGGCGGGGCCTCCTCGTGGTGCTCGACCGCCGCCCGGGCGGCGGCGCGGGCGCGCAGCACGCGCGGCGCGGGAGCGGCGTCGCGCGGCAGCAGGTCCACCCGGACCACCGGTGGGCGCGGGGCGAGCGGGGGCTCGACGACGTCCACGCGCCCCGCCTCCCGCCGCGCCCGGCGCTCGGCCAGCACCGCGGACACCGCCAGCACCAGGCCGCCCACCGCCACGGCCAGGGACCGCCGGCCGGACCGGCTGAGCACCACCGCCGCGGCGCTGGAGGCCAGGGCCGCGACCACCAGGAGGCGGTCGACCCGCACCGCGGGCAGGTAGCGGGCACGACCGGGGGCGCGGTGTCGAGGGGGCACGGACGTCGATCCTGCTGCGGTCCGGGCCCGGGAACGGCCGGCCGGCGCGGCGACCACCCGTCCGGTCCCGCCGTCCTCACCGACCGCGACCGCACCAGCGCGGCCCGCGGCCGCGACGTCAGCCCACGCGGTCGGCGACCGTGCCCGCGTACGTCTCCAGCGCCCGGCGCGCCGCGCCGTCCGGCAGGTCCACCAGGTGGGTCGTGGCGCGCTCGGCCCACTCCCGGGCCGTGGCCCGCGCCGCGCGCGTCACCGGGTGCGCGCGCAGCGCCGCCACGGCCTCCGCCAGCACGTCGTCGTCGCCCAGGCGGCCGGAGTCCAGCAGCGCCACCAGCCGCACCGCGTCCGCGTCGCCCCCGGCGGCGGCGCGGCGGGCCAGCAGCACCGGCAGCGTCGGCACCCCCTCGCGCAGGTCGGTGCCGGGACGCTTGCCGGAGTCGCCCACGTCGCTGGTCAGGTCGAGCACGTCGTCGGCGAGCTGGAACGCCACCCCCACGTCCTCGCCGTAGGCGACCATCGCCCGCACCACCTCGGGGGCGGCGCCGGCGAACTGGGCGCCGAAGCGGCCCGCGGTGGCGATCAGGGAGGCGGTCTTGTCGCTGAGCACGTCCAGGTAGTGGGCCACCGCGTCCTGGTCCGGGCGCGGCCCCACCGTCTCGTGCAGCTGCCCCAGGCACAGCCGCTCGAAGGTCTGCGCCTGCACCCGCACCGCCTCCGGGCCCAGGCCCGCCACCACGTTGGAGGCGCGCGCGAACAGCAGGTCGCCGGTGAGGATGGCCACGTTGTTGCCCCACACGTGCTGCGCCGCCGGGGCGCCGCGCCGCGTGGGGGCGGAGTCCATGACGTCGTCGTGGTACAGCGAGGCCAGGTGGGTCAGCTCCACCACCACCGCGGCGTCCACCACCTCCGGGCGGGAGGGGTCGCCGAAGCGGGAGCCCAGCAGCGTCAGCATCGGCCGCACCCGCTTGCCGCCGGCCTGCACCAGGTGGCGCGAGGCCGCGTCCGCCAGCGGGTCGACGTTGCCGACCGCCTCGCGCAGCCGCTCCTCCACGACCTCCAGCCCCTCGCGCAGCGCGGACTCCAGCGCCGGGTCGGCCGTCGGCAGGCCGGTGCCCGCGCTCGTCCTGGTACCGGTCACGTCGCTCCTCACGCGTCGCTCCTCACGCCGCGGGCGCCAGTCGCTGCAGCGCCACGACCACGCGGTCGGTGGCGTCCTTCGACGCCGGGTCGGCGAGGTTCGCCAGCAGCTTGACCACCAGCTTCATCAGGCCCGGCCGCGGCAGCCCGAAGCGGGTGGCGGCGCGCATGACCTCCGGGTGGCCGATGAGGGAGACGAACACGCGTCCCAGCGTGTAGTACCCGCCCAGCTCCGCGCGAACCGCGGCCGGGTAGCCGTGCAGGGCCCGCTCGCGGGAGCGGGCGTCCGGGGCGTCCAGCGCGCCGTCCAGGACCTCCGCGGCCAGGCGCGCGGACTGCATGGCGTACGCGATGCCCTCCCCGTTGAACGGGTTGACCATGCCGCCGGCGTCGCCGACGAGGAGCAGGCCGCGCGTGTAGTGCGGGGTGCGGTTGAACGCCATCGGCAGCGCCGCCCCGCGCACCTCGCCCACCTGGTGCTCGGGGTCGAAGCGCCACTCCGGCGGCATCGAGGACAGCCACCGGCGCAGCAGGTCGCGGTAGTCCACGTCGCCGGAGCCGGCGTCGGCCTTCAGCACGCCCAGGCCGACGTTGCTGGTGCCGTCGCCCACGCCGAACACCCAGCCGTACCCGGGCAGCAGCTCGTGCGGTCGCGCGCCCGGCTCGCGCAGCTCCAGCCAGCTCTCCAGCCAGTCGTCGTCGTGGCGGGGGCTGCGGAAGTAGGTGCGCACCGCCACGCCCAGCGGGCGGTCGTCGCGCCGGTGCAGACCCATCGACAGCGCCAGGCGGCTGCCCACCCCGTCGGCGGCCACCACGACGGGCGCGCGGAAGACGCGCTCCTCGCCGGCCCGCCGGCCCTTGTCGTCCACCGGGCGGGCGCGCACGCCCACGACGTGGCCGGTGCGCTCGTCCACCACGGGGGCGGTGACGGAGGTGCGCTCCAGGACGGTGGCGCCGCCGGCGCGGGCGTGCTCGGCCAGCGCCTGGTCGAAGCGGGAACGCGTGTGCACCAGCCCGTAGGAGGGGAAGTCGCTGATCTCCGGCCACGGCACCTGCAGGCGCACGCCGCCGCCGAGCAGGCGCAGGCCCCGGTTGCGGACCCAGCCGTCCGCGGCGGGGGTGGGCAGGCCCAGCAACTCCACCTCGCGGCTGGCGCGGGGGGTCAGCCCGTCCCCGCAGACCTTCTCGCGCGGGAAGGCGCTCTTCTCCAGCACCAGCACGCGCCGGCCGGCCGCCGCCAGGTACCGCGCCAGCGTGGAGCCGGCCGGCCCGGCACCGACGACGAGGACGTCGGCGTCGTCAGCCGCGCGCTGGGCGGCGCTGAGCGCACCACCGGTCTCGACCGTCACCTGGTCCTCCGTCGTCCCCGCTCGTGAAAACCTTCACGAGCTCCGTCGAGTGTAGTTCGCGGCGCTCAGGCCGCCGACCGCACGGCCCGGTGCAGCGCGACGATCCCGGCGGACAGGTCCCGCCAGCGCACGCCCTCCCAGCCGGCCGCCCCGATCCGCGCCGCCAGGGACCGCTGGTCCGGCCAGGCGTCGATGGACTCCATGAGGTAGCCGTAGGCCTCGCCGTGCGAGCTGACCAGCTTCGCCACCCGCGGCAGGCCGTGGTGCAGGTAGGCGCCGTACGCCCGGCGCAGCAGCGGGTTCGGCGGGGTGGAGAACTCGCACACCACCAGCCGCCCGCCCGGGCGCACCACGCGGGCCATCTCACGCAGGGCGCGGTCCACGTCCACGACGTTGCGCAGCCCGAAGGAGATCGTCACCGCGTCGAAGACGCCGTCGGCGAACGGCAGCCGGGTGGCGTCGCCCGCCGTGAACGGCAGGTCCGGGCGGCGCAGCTTGCCGGTGCGCACCATCCCGCGGGAGAAGTCGCACGGCACCACCCGCACCCCGCGGTCGGCGAACGGCTCGCTGGAGGTGCCGGTGCCCGCCGCCAGGTCCAGCACCCGCTCCCCCGGCCGGGCGTCCACCGCCCGCACCACCGAGCGCCGCCACAGCCGGTCCTGACCGGCGGAGAGCACGTCGTTGGTGAGGTCGTAGCGGTCCGCGACGTCGTCGAACATCGCCGACACCTGCCGGGGGCGCTTCGTCAGGTCGGCCAGCTCGCGCCCCGGTGTCGTCACGGGACCATCCTCTCAGGCGGCCGGCGGGCACCAGCGCGTCGGTGAGGCGCCGGCGGCGCTGGTGCCCGGGGGCCTCAGCGGCCGGCGGGCACCAGCGCGGCCGGCGGCGCCAGCAGCCCCGGCACCCGCGCCAGCGCCCCGCGCACCGCCACCCCGGCCAGCACCACCAGGACCGTCACGGCCACCGGCAGCAGCAGCCGCACCGCCCGGGGCAGGGCCTCGGGGACGAGCAGCTCCAGCGCCGTGGTGAGCAGCGCGATGAACAGCACGTGCGTCAGGTAGACCGGCAGCGTGGCGCGGCCCAGGGCGCGCAAGGGGGTGCGCGGCCAGCGCCGCACCAGCAGCGCGCACGCCGCCGAGGCCCCCAGGACCCCCAGGGCGCCGCGCAGCAGCGGCAGCCCGGGCACCAGGTGCAGGTCCAGCAGCGAGACCGCCGCCGCCAGCAGCGTGAACGTCACCAGCAGCAGCGCGGTGCCGAGCACCCCGACGCCCTCCACCACCCGCGGCAGCACCCGGCGGCCGTGGGCGCCCGCGAGGAAGAAGACGAGGTAGGCGGCCATGTTGTCCCACGCCCAGCTGCCCGTCGCGGTCAGCCCCGCGCTCGTGGTGACGGACAGCACCGCGGCCGCGGCCAGCTGCGCCCCGGGCGGCGCGGGCCGCAGCAGACGGGCCACCACCGCGAAGACGGCGAGCGCGTACAGGTACCAGAGCTCCGTGTGCGGGCGCACCAGCGCCAGCGCGAACTCCGACGGCCCGGCGGGCTGACCGGCCTGCACCCACACCCCGGCCGTGAAGAACGCCGTCGTCAGCACCAGCCACAGCACGAACAGCCACGCGGAGGGCACGACCCGGCGGCGCAGCACCTCCCGCCACGGCTGCGACGCCACGGAGGCGGCGAGCAGGCCGGAGACGGTGAAGAACAGCGGCATCCGCACGCCGGTCAGGAGCTTGTTGACGTCCCGCCACAGCGGGCTGCCGTGCCCGGCCTCACCGAGGAAGATCGCGGCGTGGGTCAGCACGACGAGGGCGATGGCCAGCCCCTTCGCGGCGTCGGCCCAGGCGATGCGGTGCCCCCGCGAGGCGCGCCCGGCCCCGGTGGCGGCGTCGGTGGTGGTGGTCATCGCGGTCCCCCGGTCGTGGGTCGTGGTGACGCGCCGCGGCGGCGACGGGCCGGCCCTGCGGTGGATCCTCTGCCGTGACGTGAGGGTAGGGAGGGCGGGCCGCCCCCACAACCCCCGGCACCGCTCAGCCCGGCACCGCTCAGCCCGCGGCGACCGCCGCCCGCACCGCGTCGGCGACGCGGCGGGCCCGCGCGGCGACCTCGTCGCGCGGCACCCGCAGCTCCACCACGCGCACCCCCGACGGGGGCGCGGCGATCGCGGCGGCCGCGGCCGCGGGCGTGGCGGGCCGCTCGTGCGGCACCCCCCACGCGGCGCACAGCGCGGCCACGTCCACCCCGTGCGGGGTCGCCACCACCCGCTCGAAGGTGCTGCGCGGCACCGAGGAGGCGTGCTCCAGCGTCTCGAAGATGCCGCCGCCGTCGTCGTTGACGAGCACGACCGTCAGGTCCGCCCGCGGCTCCCCCGGCACCGGCAGCAGCGCGTTCGCGTCGTGCAGGAACGCCAGGTCGCCCACCAGCAGGCGCGCACCGCCGCCGCGGGCCAGCGCCACCCCGCACGCGGTGGCGAGGGTGCCGTCGATGCCGGCCAGGCCGCGGTTGGACACCGCCGGCACCCCGGCGACGGGCGCGGCCAGGTCCGCGTCGCGCACCGGGTTGCTGGCGGCGACCACGAACGCCGAGCCGTCCGCCGCGCACGCCGCCACCGCTTCGCGCGCCGCCCACGGGCCGCTGGACGCGCCGGCGGCGGCCTCGCCGTCCAGCACCGCGTCCACGGCCTCGGCCGCCAGCTTCCCGGCCCGCGCCCACCGGGCGGAGAACTCGGACTCGCGCTCCCCCGGCGGGCCCGCCACCGCGGCCGCCGGCAGCACCCGCGCGGCGCGGAACCCCGCGTCCGGCCACGTGCCGGCGGCGCTGACCACGACCAGCTCGACGTCGTCGCGGGCCAGCAGGCGGCTCACCGGCCGCGACAGGGTGGGGTGGCCGAAGACGACGACGCGCTCGGCGGCGTCCAGCGGGCCGTCCGCGTCGGCGGCGCCCAGGACCAGCCGGTACGGACCCACCGCCTGCGACCCGCCGCGCGCCCCGGAGCTGGGCTCGGCCAGCAGCGGCCAGCCGGCGTCCTCCGCGAGCGCGCGGGCGGCGGCCCCCACCGCCGCGTCGGGGGCGTCGCCGGCGAGGACGAGGGTGCGCGGGCCGCGCGGCAGCAGCACCGGCGCCGGGGCGGGGGCCCGCTCCACCCGGGCCAGCCCGGCGTCCCCGGCCGGGGCGGTGCCCGGCGAGGGGGTCAGCGGGTCGGCGAAGGCGACGTTGACGTGCGCCGGGCCCGCGCCCCCGCCGCGGGAGCCGCGGGCCGCGGCGGCCGCCCGGGCCACCACCGAGCGCCACGCCGGCGCCTGGCGGTGCGCGTCCGCGGGGGCGGGCACGTCCGCGGAGAAGCGCACCGACGGCAGGAACAGCCGAGCCTGGGCGTCGGCGGTCTGGCTGGCGCCGGAACCGCGCAGCTCGTGCGGGCGGTCCGCGGACAGCACCAGCAGCGGCACCCCGGCGTGGGAGGCCTCCAGCACGGCCGGGTGCAGGTTCGCCACGGCGGTGCCCGACGTGGTCACCACCGCCACGAGCGGGTCCTCGCCGCGGGTCAGGGCGCCGCGCGCCAGCCCCAGGGCGAGGAAGCCGGCGCTGCGCTCGTCGACGCGCACGTGCAGCCGGAGCCGGCCCGCGTCGGCGGCCGCGGCGGCCGCGTAGGCGAGCGGCGCGCTGCGCGAACCGGGCGAGAGGACGAGGTGGCGCAGGCCGAGGGAGACCAGCGCGTCGACGAGGACCGTCGCGAGCGCGGTCGAGGGGTTCACCCCCCCATTGGACCCCGTGGCGGGCGGTGCCTCGCGCCGAGGGGCGTGTGGGAGCCTCCGGGTGTGAGCGAGAGCACCCGGTCCCTGCCGTCCCTGGCGGAGCTGCTGGCGGCGTTCCCCGCCGGCGGCCTCGTGGAGCGGATGGGCATCGAGTTCGTCGAGGCCGCCCCCGAGCGGCTGGTGGCGACGATGCCGGTGGAGGGCAACACCCAGGTGGCCGGGCTGCTGCACGGCGGGGCCTCGTGCGTGCTGGCGGAGACGCTGGGCTCGATCGGGGCGTTCCTGCACGTGTGGCCGGGCGGGCAGGCCCTGGGCACGGACATCAACGCCACCCACCACCGGGCGGTGTCCTCGGGGCGGGTCACGGGCACGGCGACGGCGATCGCCCTGGGGCGCACCCTGTGCAGCCACGAGGTCGTCGTCACCGACGAGGCGGGGCGGCGGGTGTGCACGGCGCGGATCACGAACCTGGTGCGCCCGGCGACGCCCTGAGCACCTCGTGGCAGGCGCGCAGCCGCTCGCGCCACCACGCCTCGCGGTCGGCCGGTGCGCGGTGCCGCTCCAGCAGGTCCTCGTCGGCGCGCGGCGGGCGCACCGGCAGCGCCCCGTCCACCGGCAGCAGGGGGTCGGCGGTGACGTCCGCGGCGAGCAGCGCCCCGGTGCCCAGCCCGCACGCGAACGGCAGCTCCGGCAGGGCGGCCGCCAGCGCGACGCCGGCGGCCAGGCCCACGGAGGTGTCCAGGGCGCTGGAGACGACCACGGGCAGCCCGCACGCCCGCGCGACGCGCAGCGCGGAGCGCACGCCCGACAGCGGCGCCACCTTGACGACGACGACGTCGGCGGCCTCCAGCCCGGCCACCCGCAGCGGGTCCTCCGCCTTGCGCACGCTCTCGTCGGCGGCCAGCGGCACGGGCGTGCCGGCGCGGGCCAGCCGCCGGCGCAGCTCGGCCATCTCCTCCAGGCTCGCGCAGGGCTGCTCGGCGTACTCCAGCCCCGCCTCGCCGAGGGCCGTGAGGGCGCGCTCGGCCGCGTCCACGTCCCAGCCGGCGTTGGCGTCGACCCGCACCCGCCCGCCCGGGCCGAGGACCTCGCGCACGGCGCGCACGCGGGCGACGTCGTCGGCGAGGTGCTGGCCGCGCTCGGCGACCTTGACCTTCGCGGTGCGGCAGCCGGGGTAGCGCGCCAGGACCGCGGGCACGTCCGCGGCGGGCACGGCGGGCACGGTGGCGTTGACCTCGACGCGCTCGCGCACCGGCGCGGGGAAGCCGGTCCAGGCGGCCTCCACCGCGGCGGCCAGCCAGCGCGCGGACTCGGCGGCCCCGTACTCGGTGAAGGGGGCGAACTCCCCCCACCCGGCGGGTCCGCGCAGCAGGAGGGCCTCGCGCTCGGTGAGGCCGCGGAAGCGGGTGCGCAGCGGCAGCCGCACGACGCGCGCGGCGTCGAGCAGCTCGTGCACCGCCGGCAGCACCGGCCCGGTCCCCGTCCCGTCCACCGCCCCATCCTGCGCCCCGCGCGGCGGGCGGGGTGCGAGGGGGTGGGCGGGTGCCGCGGGGCTCAGCCCAGCGGGACGGCCGGGTCCGGCGCCCCCGCGCTCGCGCGCGGCAGCTCCACCGTCCGCCGGGTCCGCTGGCGCAGCGCCACCGCGGTGGCTCCCAGGAACAGCACCGACCCCACCATCTCCAGCGCCTCCTCCACGCCGGCGACCACCGCGTACGGCACGCTCTCGATCACGACTCCGCGCGTGACCGTCTCCACGCCGCCGACCACGGTGGTGGTGACCGTCTCCACGCCGGCGCTGTCGAAGAACGGCGCGCTGAGCATCTCCACGCCGACGGCGCCGCCGCAGTACAGGGCCGCCGAGGCGAGGAACGCCCAGCGGGTCGCCCGCGGCAGCGCCAGCAGGAACCGCAGGAACACCAGGCCGAACACCACCAGCAGCGGCACGGCCAGCACCACCCACGCGAAGGCCAGCACGCCGCTGAACCCGAACGCGGCCTTCAGCGGCGGGATGGTCTGCTCGTGGATCTCGGTCAGCTCGTCCAGCGACAGGTAGGCGAAGGCGATCGAGAGCAGGCGCCAGTGGCGGTGCCACCGGTCGCCGGACGCCTTCGCCTCGGTGGCGGTCCGCCACAGCCGCTCGGCGGCCAGGAACAGCAGCAGGGTGGAGAACCACGCGGGGATCCCCATCTCGCGGTCCACGAAGAACCACCGCTCGAGGGTGTTCAGGCCGTTCACGTCGAGGCCGAGGCCGTGCTTGAGGACCTGGCTGAGCAGGCTGACCGCGCTCAGGGCGGCGACGACCAGCAGGAGCACCGGGGTCCAGCGACCGGGCAACCGGACGGCCTCCCGGAACGTGCGCGGCGGGGCGTCGCCGCCGGTCGGGATCCGTTCGCCGGTGGTTCCGCGTCCGTTCACCGGCACAGACTGGCACCACATCCACCTGGTTCCCACCGCTTCACCGCATCGGGCCCAGCACCACCCCGTTGCGTCGTGAAACCCCTACCGGGCGTCACCGACACGCCGCTCCGCACCCCTCGCCCCGCCCGCCCCTACCCTCGGGCGGCGTGAGCGCCCTCGACGGAGTCAGCGAGACCTTCGACCCTGCCGCGTGGGCGGAGGTGCCCGGCTTCGACGACCTCACCGACGTCACCTACCACCGGTGCGTGCGCCCCGGCCGCGAGCGCGGCACCGTCCGCATCGCGTTCGACCGCCCCGAGGTGCGCAACGCGTTCCGCCCCCGCACCGTCGACGAGCTCGCCCGCGCCCTCGACCACGCCCGCCGCACCCCCGACGTCGGCTGCGTCCTGCTCACCGGCAACGGCCCCAGCCCCAAGGACGGCGGGTGGGCGTTCTGCTCCGGCGGCGACCAGCGCATCCGCGGCCGCTCCGGGTACCAGTACGCCGAGGGCGAGACCGCCGACACCGTCGACGCCGCCCGCGCGAAGGCCGAGGGCGGGCGCCTGCACGTCCTGGAGGTGCAGCGCCTCATCCGGTTCATGCCCAAGGTCGTCGTCGCCGTCGTGCCCGGCTGGGCCGCCGGCGGCGGGCACTCCCTGCACGTCGTCGCCGACCTCACCCTCGCCAGCGCCGAGCACGCCCGCTTCAAGCAGACCGACGCCGACGTCGGCTCCTTCGACGCCGGTTACGGCTCCGCGTACCTGGCCCGCCAGGTCGGGCAGAAGTTCGCCCGCGAGATCTTCTTCCTGGGCCGCCCCTACACCGCCCAGCAGGCCCACGACATGGGCATGGTCAACGCCGTCGTCCCGCACGCCGACCTGGAGGAGACGGCCCTGCAGTGGGCCGCCGAGATCAACGGCAAGTCCCCCACCGCGCAGCGGATGCTGAAGTTCGCGTTCAACGCCGTCGACGACGGCATGGTCGGCCAGCAGGTGTTCGCCGGCGAGGCCACCCGCCTCGCCTACATGACCGACGAGGCCGTCGAGGGGCGCGACGCCTTCCTCGGCAAGCGCGAACCGGACTGGTCGCCGTTCCCCTGGTACTTCTGACCCCCCTTCCGTCGCCCCGGTCCGGTCTGCGGCCGGGTGACGAGCTGGTGCCGCGTCCGGGCTCTCCGCCCGCGCCGTCGCCCGGGCGGCACCGGTTCGGGGCGCGTTCGGCGCGAGCTCCGGACGCCCGGCCACCCCACCAGCTCGCCACCCTCTCCCCCGCGGTTCACCCGTGGTCCGGCACGACCACCCCGGACACCCCGCGCACTGGAGCGGTGCGACGGCCACGCGGCCAGGTACGCCTGGAGGGGACGCGGGGTGGCCGGGTGCAGGGCGTCCGGAGCCCGCGCTGAACGAGCGGCGACACGGTGCTGCCCGGGCGACGGCGCGGGCGGAGAGCCCGGCACCCGACCACCTCGCGGTCCCGGCGGCGAACCCGGCCACGGTGACGGACCCGGGCCACGGCTACGGGAGCTACGCGATGAGGGGCCGGGCGGCGGGCCGGCTCAGGACCTCGTGCAGCTGCTCCAGCGGCATCGGCCGGTGGTACAGGTGCCCCTGCGCCAGCGGGCAGCCCATCTCGCGCAGGATCGCGGCCTGCTCCGGCTCCTCGACGCCCTCGGCGACGATGGACAGCCCGAGGGCCTGCCCCATCTTGACCATGCCCTCCACGAGGGCGCGGGCGGTGGGTTCGGTGCCGATGTCCCGCACGAAGCTGCGGTCGATCTTGAAGGAGGAGAACGGCCGGTGGCGCAGGTAGCCGAGGGAGGAGAACCCGGTGCCGAAGTCGTCGATGGTCAGCAGCGCGCCGGTGTCGGCGAGCTCGCGCAGGACCTCGACGGTGTCGTCGTCGATCATGACGTTCTCGGTCATCTCCAGGTGCAGGCGGCTGCCGGAGGCGCCCGCCTGGCGCACGGCGGCGGCGACCCGGGTGGTGAAGTCGGGGTGGCGCAGCTGCACGGGTGAGACGTTGACCATGAGGTCCAGGCGGCGGCCGGCGTGGACCTGGATGTCGGCGGCGTCGCGGGCGACGGTGCGCAGGACGGCGTCGCCGATGCCGACGACGGTGCCGGAGCGCTCGGCGAGGCCGATGAACTCGTCGGGACCGACGAGCGGCTCGACGCCGTCGCCGCGGTCGCGACGCCAGCGCACGAGGGCCTCCATGGCGACGACCTCGGACGTGGCCAGGTCCACGATGGGCTGGTAGTGCACGACGAAGGCGTCGGCGGGGGCCTGCTGGAGGTCCTCGATGACCTGCAGGCGCGCGATCTCCTCCTCCAGCAGTTCGGGGCGGAACTCCACCCAGCGGTTCTTGCCGGTGGCCTTGGCCCGGTACATGGCGGTGTCGGCGTTGCGCAGGAGGGTGCCGACGTCGTCGCCGGGGCGGGCGCGGGCGCACCCGATGCTGCCCTGGGCGCGCACGACGTGCCCGCGCATGCGCACCTCGACGCGCAGCGCGGCGAGCACCCGCCGGCACAGCCCCTCCACGTCGGGGCAGCGGGGGGCGAGGACGGCGAACTCGTCGCCGCCGAGGCGGGCGACGGTGCTGCCGCCGCGCAGGGTGTCGCGCAGGCGGGTGCCCACCAGGCGCAGGAGCTCGTCGCCGGCGTCGTGGCCGAAGCGGTCGTTGACGCCCTTGAAGCCGTCGAGGTCGAGGTAGAGCACGACGAGCTCGTCGAGGCTGCCGCCCTCGCGGGCACGTTCGAGCTCGAGGGCGAGGCGCTCGGAGAACTGCAGGCGGTTGGGCAGGCCGGTGACGACGTCGCGGCGGGCCAGGCCGTGCATCTCCTCGTTGGCGCCGACGCGGAAGAAGGCGGCCTCGCCGACGGAGGCGAGGGCTTCGAGGGCCTTCTCGTCGGCGGCGCGCTGGGCGGGGTCGCGGTGCTGGGGGGCGGTGACGTAGAGGACGTGGCCCTCGCCGGCGACGACGGGGACGCCGATCTCGCCCTCGCCGGGCCCGACGGAGCGGACGGTGGCGGCGGGGGTGCCGGCGACCATGCGGGCGTGCTTGGCGAGGGCCCGGGCGAGGTCGGCGCGCCGGCCCTGGGTGTGCAGGGCGGTGGCGGCCTCGAAGAGGGCCTCGGTGCGGCGGGCGACGTCGCGGGTGGTGCGCATCGCGCGGGTGGCGATGAGGGTGACGACCATGGGGACCGCGAGCAGGCCCGCGGCCCACGGGGTGAGCTTCTCCTCCACGAGGCCGCCGAGGTAGCCGACGGCCCCGACGGCGAGGGCGGCCGCACCGGCCAGCCAGGTGCCGCCGTCGGCGAGCTCGGCGCGCACCCGGGTGCCCTGCTGCACGGCGACGGACACGGCGGAGACGAGGAGGTCGACGACGAAGACGGCGGCGACGGCGGCCCCCACGGCGAGCAGCTCGGCGGGGCCGCCGGCCACGGCGATCGCCTTGCCGCCGGCCGCGGCGCCGAGGAGGTGGGTGACGCCGATCGCCACGGGTGCGAAGAGGACGCCGATGGAGGCGTTGAAGACGCGGCTGACCCAGCTCTTGCGCTGGGAGAGGTTGGTGGGGACCACGCACAGCGCCCAGGCCAGCGTCGCCGTCCACGCGGGGGCGAAGCACAGCAGGAAGACGAGGACGCCCACGTCGAACTGGACCTCGACGCCGGCGTGCCGGGTGTTCACCTGGAAGGGGAAGCGGGTCATCAGCTGCACGAGGGGGAAGCCGACGAGCAGGCACCAGCCGAGCTGGCGCAGCGCGGCGGCGTCGGCGGTGCGCGCGAAGGCGACGGCCGCGACCACGACGGTGCAGGCGGCGGCGAGGGTGACGAGGCCGTCGTAGACGACGCTGGCCGCGGGGCGCCGCTCCGGAACCGTGGTGCTCACCGTCATCCCCTCCCCCGGGCCGAGCGGGCTCATCCTGACACTCCGGTCACAAGTGGTCACGCTCCATGAGGTGATTCCTCGCCGGGTTCGCGTGATCGGAGCAGTCCCGGACACCACCGGGCCCCGGATCGAAGCTGCGAGTGAGTGTCTCACCACGCTCCGACACCTCACCCTCGCCCACCCCACCCTCCGCGGTCGGGGAAGTGGCGGCTTCCCCGACCGCGGAGGGCGGGGTGGGGCGCGCCTAGGCTCGGGCGGTGAGCCCCACCGCCCCGCGAGCACCCGGCCGGCTCCTGCGGGCGCTGCCCGTCCCCACCGGCCCGGGCGTCCTGGACCTCCTGCCCGTCCTCGCCGACGCGCTCGCCGGCCGGTCGGACACCGCCTGGCACCCCCACGCGGCCGGCGCCGCCCCCCACCCCGCCCTGCGCACCGGCGAACCCCTCGCCCCGGGTGAGGACGACCCGGACGACCCCACCGCCTTCGCCGTCGCCACCTCCGGCTCCACCGGCACCCCCAAGGGCGCCCTCCTCAGCGCCGGCGCCCTGCGCGCCTCCGCCGACGCCACCGCCGCCCGCCTGAGCGCCCCCACCGCGGGCACCACCGCGGGCACCGGCCGGGAGCAGTGGGTGCTCGCGCTGCCCGCCCACCACGTCGCCGGCCTGCAGGTGCTGCTGCGCTCGGTGCGCGCCGGCACCGAACCCGTCGTCGTGGACACCACCGGCGGTTTCGACCCCGCCGCGTTCGCCGCCGCCACCGCCGCCCGCACCGCACCCCGGCTGCTGACCTCCCTCGTGCCCACCCAGCTGCTGCGGCTGCTCGACGCCGGCGGCGAGGCCACCGCGGCGCTGGCAGCCCACGACGCCGTGCTCGTGGGCGCCGCCGCCACCCCGGCGCCGCTGCTGGCGCGCGCCCGCGCCGCCGGCGTCCGCGTCGTCACCACCTACGGGATGTCCGAGACGTGCGGCGGCTGCGTGTACGACGGGCGCCCCCTGGACGGCGTGGCGGCGCACGTGCGCGACGACGGCCGCCTCGAGCTCACCGGCCCCGTCGTCGCCCGCGGCTACCGCGGCCTGCCCGCGCACCCCGCGTTCCGCACCGCCCCCGACGGCACCCGCACCTTCCGCACCGACGACGCGGCCGAGGTGCGCACCGACGGGGACGGCACGCTCGTGCGCGTCACCGGCCGCCTGGACGACCTCATCACCACCGGTGGGCTGAAGGTCGCCCCCGCGCTCGTCGAGGAGGCCCTGGCCGCCGCACCCGGCGTCGCGGAGGCCGTCGTGGTGGGTGCCCCGGACCCGGAGTGGGGCGAACGCGTCGTCGCCGCCGTCGTGCCGCTGCCCGGCACCGCCCCCGCGCTGGCGCAGCTGCGGGCGGTGGTGCGCGAGCGCGTGGCCGCGCACGCCGCCCCCCGCCAGCTCCTCCTCCTGGACGCGCTGCCGCTGCGCGGCCCCGGCAAGCCCGACCGGGCCGCGCTGCGCGCGCTGGCGACGCGCAGCCGACCGGGCGGCGAACGGCCGGTGACGGACGGCTGACGTCCCGCGGGAACCGCGACCGCGGCCCGTTCGTCGTCCCCGCGGGTGCCGGCACCGGTCCGGGACCCGGCCGGACCGAGGAGGTGGGCGACGGTGCGCAGCGTCCTTCCGGTGCTCCTGGTGCTGGGGCTGACCGTGTACTGCCTGGTGAGCATCGTGCAGGCCGGCGACGGTGAACTGCGCACCCTGCCCCGCTGGGGCTGGCTGCTGCTCGTGGTGCTCGTGCCGCTGTTCGGCGCCGTGGGGTACCTGGTGGCCGGCCGGCCCACGGCCTCGAGCGCACCCCGCTCGCGCCCGGGGTACCGGCCCGGCCCCAAGGGGCCCGACGACGACGAGGACTTCCTGCGCGGTCTGTGACGGGGTCCGTCACCCCGGTCCCGTTCTCGGCCGGGCGACGAGGCGGTGCCGCGTCCGGGCTCTCCGCCCGCGCCCCCGCACGCTTACCACGTCACCGCACCGCATCAGGCGCGGGCTCCGGACGCTCGGCCACCCCACCACCTCGCCACCCTCCCCCCTGCGGTTCGCGGCTGGCCTGGCACGACCACGGAACGGGTCAGGCGGACGAGTGCACCTCGTAGGGCACATCTGGCAGACGGCGAGTCTTCCTCGTTCTGACCCCAGAGCCTGGTGGGATCCCGGGATGGCCTGGGAAGCGGTATCCGCCGGTGCGGCGGTCCTTGCGGCAGGAGCAGCGGCGTGGCAGTTGCGGCAACTGCGTCGGGACGCGCTGGAAGCACGCGCTGCTGAGATCGCGAGCGTCTCCGTGGCGACCACCGTGATATTCAAGCCACGGGATGCGGAGGTCCGGGAGGGGCGCGCGGACTGGACGTACGGGTACACGATCAACAACCCCGGCCGTCTACCAGTCAGCGACGTCGACGTGACGATCCAGTACGGGTGTGAGGTGCGCCGACGCCGTGGCAGGGAGTACGACCCCCCGACTTCCACGCTCTACTTGACCGCATCCGTCGTGCCCCCTCACAGCTCTCACCCTTCACGCGAACGCATCTTGTCCGTGGCCAAGGAGGACTGGTCCCGGCTAAGCGAAGCGACGATCACCGTGTCGTTCATCGCTCCAGACGTCGGGCGCTGCACCACGACATGGCCTGCACGTGATCATCGGACGAACAACGCCCTGCAGAAGGTGCTGACTCGGAGGTAGTGCGCTCTCGTCTGCCTCAAATGCACGGCCGGGTGCCGCTGGAGGGGGCGCGGGGTGGCCGGGTACAGGGCGTCCGGAGCCCGCGCTGAACGCACGCTGACACGGTGCCGCCCGGGGGAGCGCGCGGGCGGAGAGCCCGGCACCCGACCGCCCCGTGGCCCCGGCGACGAACCCGGCCACGGCGACGAACCGGAGCCCGGACGAGCGACCCCTCGGCGACGGACGTCCGCGCGCTTGGCACGATGGACCTCCGTGCCGGATCCCGCTGAAACGCCTTCCCCCACCCCGCCGCCCGCCCGCCGCCCCACCGCGGCGCAGTGGGTCTCCGCGGCGCGCCCCCGCACGCTGCCGGCGGCGCTGACCCCGGTGCTGGTGGGCACGGGTGCCGCGGCGGCCCTGGGCGGGGCGGCGTGGGTGCCGGCGGTGCTGGCGCTGGTGGTGGCGCTGGCGCTGCAGGTGGGCGTCAACTACGCCAACGACTACTCGGACGGGGTGCGGGGCACCGACGCCGAGCGGGTGGGCCCGTTCCGCCTGGTGGGTTCCGGCGCCGCGGAGCCGCGCACGGTGCGCGACGCGGCGTTCGCCTGCTTCGCCGTCGCCGGGCTGGCCGGGCTGGCGGTGGTGGCGCTGTCGGAGCACTGGTGGCTGCTGCTGGTGGGGGCGGCCTCCGTCGCGGCGGCCTGGTTCTACACGGGCGGGAAGCGCCCCTACGGCTACGCGGGACTGGGCGAGGTGTTCGTCTTCGTCTTCTTCGGGCTGGTGGCCGTGCTGGGCACCACGTACGTGCAGGTGGACCGGGTGGGGGGCGTGGCGCTGGCCGGGGCGTTCTGCGTGGGGTTCCTGGCGTGCGCGATCCTCGTGGCGAACAACCTGCGGGACGTGCCCACCGACGCCGTGGCGGGCAAGCGCACCCTGGCGGTGCGCCTCGGTGAGCACCGCAGCCGGTCGCTGTTCGCCGGGCTCGTCGCGGGCGGCTTCGCGGCCGCCCTGCTGTGCGCCCCGTGGCACCCGTGGGCGCTGCTGGTGCTGCTGGCGGTGCCGCTGGCGGTGCGGCCGCTGCGCACGGTGCTGGGCGGCGCGGCGGGCCGGGACCTGATCCCCGTGCTGAAGGACACCGGTGTGCTGGAGCTGGCCGTCGGGGCGCTGCTGGCGGTCGGTCTCGCGCTCTGAGCGGACCTCTGCCAGGGTGCGCCGCATGGGCGCTGTGGACGTGCAGGCAGACGGGGAGCACCGCTACGCGGCGACGCTCACGACGGCGGGCGGCACCACCTCGTCGCACGTGGTGACGTGCGACGAGGGGGTGCTGGAGGGGCTGGGGGCGACGACCGCCGACGAGCCGGTGCTGGTGCGCCGGGTCCTGGAGGTGCTGGTGCGCTCGGCCGACGAGGCGGAGGCGGCCGGGCGCACCCCGGCGGTGCCGGAGGTGGTGGACCTGCGCGAGCTGGACCGCCAGGTCCCCGACCTGCTGCCGAACCTGCCCCTGCGCTGACACCCCGCTGCTCCTGCGGTGATCGAGGAAGTCACCACTTCCCCGATCACCGCGGGGGGTGCGCGGGAGCCCGCAGGCGCGTCAGCGGACGTCGTCCTCCGCGGCGTTGTCGTCCTGCACGCCCTTCGCGAAGCGGGACCGCTCGAAGCGGGACTTCGCGCGCGCGGACGTCGCCCCGCCCTGGCCGCCCTGCAGCCGTCCCTCGACGCGCTGCTGCAGGCGCGCGGCCATCTCCTCGCGCTGGCGGCGCAGCAGCAGCAGCGACAGCAGCACCGACAGGACGGCGGCGACGGCGAGGGCCAGCCAGCCGCGGGCGCCCAGTGCGCTGAGCGCGAGCAGGCACAGCACGAAGAGGCCGAGCCGCAGGACCGTGTACTTCAGCGTGGCGCCCACGTCACACCCCCGCGTACGAGTGCAGACCGGGGAAGAAGATGTTCACCACGAGGTAGTTGAACAGCACGCACCCGAAGGCGAGCACGGACAGCCAGGCGGCGCGGCGGCCGTCCCAGCCGCGGGTGGCGCGCGCGTGCAGGTAGGCGGCGTAGACGACCCAGATGATGAACGTCCACACCTCCTTGGAGTCCCAGTTCCAGTAGCGGTTCCAGGCCACCTGCGCCCAGACGGCGCCGGCGATGAGGGTGAACGTCCACATCACGAACGCCACCGCGTTGAGCCGGAAGGCGGTGCGCTCCAGCTCCGCCGAGCCGGGCAGGGCGTCCATGAACGCCCCGCCGGGGTGCTTGCCGCCGGCCCGCACGCGTTCGCGCTTCTCCTGCACGAGCTGCAGGACCGTCGCGGAGAAGCCCAGGGTGGACAGCGCCGTGGCGAGGATCGCGACGAGCACGTGGATGACCAGCCAGTAGCTGTCCAGGGCCGGCACGAGCTGGGCGGCCTCCACGTAGAAGCTGCGCAGCGCGATGCCGAGGGTCGCCAGGACCGGCCCGGCGACGAAGGTGCCGAGGTAGCGGGCGTCGCGCCCGCCGCCCAGCCCGGCGCGGGAGGCGCGCACGACGGCCACGAGGTAGCCGATCGACACCACGAGGCAGCCGGTGAGGGCGAACTCGAACATGTTGCCCCACGGCACCCGGTGCACCGAGAGGGCGCGGGCGATCACGGAGCCGGCCAGCAGCAGCGTGGACGCCGCGAACAGGGAGGTGCCCACGGCGGCGGCGCGGCGGCGGCGCGGCGGGGGTGCCGGCGCCTCGGTCAGCACCGTCCCGGCCGTGCTCCCGGCCGTGCTCCCGGCCGTGCCCGCGGCAGCGGCCCCGGCGTTCCCGCGGCGGCGGGCGTCGCGGGCCTTGATCTCCTTGCCGCCCTCGGCCAGGTCGGCCGCGTAGGCGATGAAGGACCCCAGGTAGGCCGTCATCGCCGAGTACAGCAGCAGGTTGGAGACCTGCGCGACGTTCTCGTCGACGGTCATCGTGCCTCCTCCGCGCGGGACCCCGCCCGCGCCTCGCGCTCGTCGCGACCCTCGTCGCGCTGGTGCTCGTGCTCATCGTCGCCCACCGCGCCGGGTGGCGACGACGGCGCAGCCGGCGCACCGGGCACGGGGGGTCCCCCCGTCGCCTCGCGCAACCGCCGCAGCACGCCGTCGACCTCGAGGGCGAGGCCGGCGTCGTCGCCGCGCGCCAGCCCGGCGACCTCCACGGCGCTGCCCGCGCCGCCGGGACGCACCCGCACCCAGACGCGACGGCGCGGCAGGAACAGCGAGAGCACCAGACCGGTGGTGGCCAGCAGGGAGGACACCAGCGCCGCGGTCTGCCCGGGCGTGGAGCGCACGTCGAAGGAGGCGTAGCGCTGCACGCCCTCGAAGCTCACCGTGCCCAGCCCGTCGGGCAGCTCCACGCTGTCCCCGGGGGCGAGCCGGATGAGGAACGGGCGCCCCTGGTCGTCGAGGACCTGGGTGAGGCCGTCGCCCTCGAGCTCGTAGACGTTCTGCGGCACCCCGTCGTCGAGGCCGAGGTCGCCGGTGTAGGCCTGCATGACGAGGAAGGGGTTGGCCAGGTCGGGGAAGCCGGAGACCGGCGCGCCGGTGGCGTCCGTCGTCGCCGAGGGCAGGAACACCCCGGACAGGCCGATCTGCACCGGGTCCCCGTCGGCGTCGACGGCGTCGGGGACCTTCACGACACCGGTGGAGTCGTAGTTGCCGGTCTGCGGCAGGAACGGCGTGGCGCCGTCCTGCACGACGTTCCCCTGCCCGTCGCGCACGACGATGACGGGGGCGTAGCCGTTGCCGGACAGGGAGATCTGGGTGCTGCCGACCTGGGCGGGGTGGTTGACGCGGATGGTCTCCGAGCGCGGCTGCTCGCCGGGGGCGTCGGTGAGGGTGACGTCGGCGGCGAAGCGGCGCGGCTGGCCGATCTGGGAGCTCTGCTGCGCCTCGAAGGCGACGTCCATGTCCTCCAGCTCCAGCGTGAAGGGCGGCACGTCGCCCACGTCGGCGCCGACGCCGCCGGTGAAGCTGTCGAAGGTGGTGCCGACCATCGTGCCGCCCTCGACGACCAGGCGCTGGCCGGAGTAGGAGAACAGCGAGCTGGAGGCGATGGAGACGAGCAGTCCCACCAGGGACAGGTGGAACAGCAGGTTGCCGGTCTCGCGGTGGTGGCCGCGCTCGGCGGCCACGGACCCGCCGGTGGCCTCCTCGCGCACCTCGGTGCGGAAGCGGCGCCCGCGCAGGACGGTGCGGGCGGCCGCCAGCACCTCGGCGGGCGGGGCGGCCAGCTCGGCGGTGCGGTGCTCGGGCAGCTTCTGCAGCCGTGCGGGCGTGCGCGGCGGCTTCGCCCGCAGCGAGCGCAGGTGCACGCCGGCGCGGGGCACGACGCAGCCGATGAGGGAGATGAACAGCAGCAGGTAGATCGCCGAGAACCAGACCGACGAGTACACGTGGAAGCCCTGCAGCCGCTCCACCCACGGCCCCGCGGTGGGGTGGTCGGCCATCCACTGCGCCACGCCCGCCGGGTCGCTGTCCTGCTGCGGGAAGGTGGAGCCGGGCACGGCGGCGACGGCGAGCAGCATGAGCAGGAACAGCGCGGTGCGCATGCTCGTCAGCTGCCGCCAGCAGTAGCGGGCGAGCTCCAGCGGCGCCAGCGGCGCGGCCTGCGGGGCGGGGGTGCGGGCCCGGCGCGCGCCGCGCGGTGCGGAGGGCTCGGCGACCGGCGCGTGCGCGGTCCCCTCCCCCGCGGCCGGATCCCCGGCGGCCCGCTGCGCGTCGCGGTACTCGTCGCGCAGGTCGTCCAGGTGCGTCTCGTCGGTACGGGCCATGGGTCAGATCACCGTCTCGAAGTTCCCGATGGGGCCGCGCAGCCAGCCCAGGATCGCGTTGAAGCCGTCGGTGACGAGGAGCAGGCCGACCGCGACGAGCAGCACCCCGCCGAAGACGTTGACGGCGCGGGTGTGCCGGCGCAGCACGCCGAGGGCGCGCACGCCCCGCTCGTAGCCGGCGGCGACGAGGACGAACGGCAGCCCCAGGCCCAGGCAGTAGGCGACGGCCAGGCCGGTGGCGCGCCCGGCGGTTCCGCTCTGGAACCCGAGGGCGGAGATCGCCGCGAAGATCGGGCCGATGCAGGGGGTCCAGCCGAGGCTGAACACGACGCCCAGCAGGGGCGCGCCCAGCAGCCCGGCGCGCGGGCGCCAGCGCACCTTCAGCTCCCGCTGCGCCCACAGGGGGGCTGCGACCACGAGCACGCCCATCGCGACGACGAGGACGCCGAGGGCGCGCTGCAGCTCGACCCGGTACCGCACCAGGGCGTCGCCGAGGGCACCCACGGTGAAGTTCACCAGGACGAACACCACCGAGAACCCCAGCACGAACAGCACCGCACCGGCCAGCATCCGCCCGCGCCGCTGCTGCGCGGGGTCCTCGCCGGTCAGGCCGGTGACGTAGCCGAGGAACCCCGGCACGAGGGGCAGCACGCACGGCGACAGGAACGAGACCAGCCCGGCGAGCGCCGCCAGCGGCACCGCCAGCAGCAGGGGCCCGGCGGCGACGGCCCGCTGCAGCTCGCCGATCACGCGGGCGCCGCCGTGCCGGTCGCGGTGGGTGCCGGCGGCTCGGCGGGGGCGGCGCCGGCGTCGTCGAGCAGACCGGCGAAGGTGGAGGCGTCCGCGGGCCCGGACACGCGGGCCGCCACGCGCCCCTCGGTGTCGAGCACGATCGTGGTGGGCGTGGCCTGGGGGGCGACGCCGCGCAGCGCGAGCATCGCCTCACCGGACTGCGCGTCGAGCACGCTGGGGTAGGTGATGCCGAACCTGCGGTGGAAGGACTCGGCGATCGCGGCGGTGTCGTAGGTGTTGATGCCGACGAACTGCACGTTCCGGTCGGAGTACTCCTCCCACACCTGCTGCAGGTCGTCGGCCTCCTCGCGGCAGGGGCCGCAGGCGGCGAACCAGGTGTTCAGCAGGACGACCTGCCCGCGCAGGTCGGCCAGGTCGATCGTCTCCCCGTCGATCGTCTCGCCGGTGAAGGTGACCGGCTCGCCGCGCTCGGCCGGTGGGGTGGTCGCGACGGTGCCGTCGCCGGAGATCCAGTTCTGCCCCTGCGCCTCGGGCAGGCCGTCGCCGCCGCCGCAGCCGGCGAGGAGCGCGGCGGCCACCAGCGCACCGGCCAGCGCGCGGCGCCGGGGGCGGGTGGGGGTGCTCACGCGCCCGGCACCGGGTCGGCGCCCACGAGCAGGTCGGCGCACGGCTCGCTGTAGGTGACGGACACCAGGCGCCGGCCGGCGAACTCCAGCGACGTGATCGACGCCAGCGCGCACTGCCGCTTGCGGGGGTCGTGCCACAGGGGCCGCTGCTCGGCGCGCAGCCGCGTCACCCACACCGGCAGCTGGTGGCTGACGAGGACGGACTCGCGGCCGGGGAAGGCGTCGCGCGCGTCGCGGACGGTCGCCACCATGCGCTCGGCCTGCTGGGCGTACGGCTCGCCCCAGCTGGGGCGCAGCGGGTTCCACAGCCGCGGCCACACGCGCGGGTCGCGGATCGAGCCGGCGCCGGTGGTGACGTGGAAGCCCTCGAAGCTGTTGCCGGCCTCGATGATGCGCTCCTCGGTGCCCAGCGGCAGGCCGAGGGCCTCGGCGATCGGGGTGGCGGTCTCCTGGGCGCGCTGCAGCGGCGAGGCCGTCACGGAGGCGACGTCGCGGGTGGAGAAGTGCAGGCCCAGGCGCACGGCCATCTCCCGCCCCCGCTCGGAGAGCCGGTACCCGGGCAGGCGCCCGTACAGGACGCGCTCGGGGTTGTGGACCTCGCCGTGGCGCACGAGGTGCACCACGGTGCGCGGGGCGCCGGCGGGGTCGTGGCCCTCGGCGCGGGGCTCGTCGCCGGGCTCGGTGCGGGGGCCGGGCTCGACGCCGGAGCCGGTGACGGTGGCGGGCACGCTCACAGCGACCCCGCCCCCTCGGCGGCGGCGCGGGCCGCGTGCGGCAGGGCGTCCAGCACCCGGCCGATCGCCTCCTCGTCGTGGGCGGCGGACAGGAACCACGCCTCGAACGCGCTGGGCGGCAGGTGCACGCCGCGCGAGAGCATCGCGTGGAAGAACGCCCGGAACGCGCCGAGGTCCTGCTGGCGGGCGCCGTCGTAGTCGCGCACCTCGTCGCGGTCGGTGAAGAAGACGCTGAACATGCTGCCGGCGGTGTTCACCAGGTGCGGCACGCCCGCGGCGCTCAGGGCCTCGCTCGCGGCCTCGCGCACGGTGCGGGCGCTGCGCTCGACGGCGGCGTACACCTCGTCGGTGCAGCCGCGCAGCGTCGCCAGGCCGGCGGCGGTGGCGACGGGGTTCCCGGACAGGGTGCCCGCCTGGTAGACGGGGCCCGCGGGGGCCAGGTGCGCCATGACGTCGGCGCGCCCGCCGAACGCGGCGGCCGGGAAGCCGCCGCCCATGACCTTGCCGAAGGTCAGCAGGTCGGGGGCGTGCTCGGGGCCGAGGCCCTCGAAGCCGTACCAGCCGGCGCGGCTGACGCGGAAGCCGGTCATGACCTCGTCGGAGACCAGCAGGGCGCCGTGCTCGCGGGTCAGGCGGCGCAGCTCGGCGGTGAAGCCCGCAGCGGGCGGGACGACGCCCATGTTCCCGGCCGCCGCCTCGGTGATCACGCAGGCGATGCGCTCGCCGTGCTGCGCGAAGACCTCCGCGAGCGCGGCGGGGTCGTTGTAGGGCAGCACGAGGGTGTCGGCGGCGGCGGCGCCGGTCACGCCGGGGGTGTCGGGCAGCGCGAACGTCGCCAGGCCGGAGCCGGCGGAGGCCAGCAGGGAGTCGACGTGGCCGTGGTAGTGGCCGGCGAACTTCACCACGACGGGGCGGCCGGTGAAGCCGCGCGCCAGGCGGACGGCGCTCATGGTGGCCTCGGTGCCGGAGCTGACCAGGCGGACCTGCTCGACGGGCTCGACGCGGGCGACGATCTCCTCGGCGAGCTCCACCTCCCGCTCGGTGGGGGTGCCGAAGCTGAAGCCCTGCTCGGCGGCGGCGCGCACGGCGGCCAGCACGTCTGGGTGGGCGTGCCCGAGGATCATCGGGCCCCAGGAGCAGATCAGGTCCACGAGCTCGGTGCCGTCGGCGTCGCGCAGGTACGGCCCGCGCGCGGAGGCGGTGAAGCGGGGGGTGCCGCCGACGGCGCGGAAGGCGCGCACGGGCGAGTTCACGCCGCCGGGGATCACGGCGCTCGCCCGCCGGAACAGGGCGGCGGAGGCCGGGGCGGCAGCGGCGCCGGCCGTGTCCCGGTCGGGGGTCGCCGGGGGGTGCGTCGACGAGGTCACGGGCTCCAGTGTCGCAAGCTCGCGGGGGTGCGGGCGCCGCAGGGGTGTCTACGACGCCGCGTCGTGAGGAAGTTCACGGAGGGCGGACGGCACCGGGCGCAGGGCCACCGCCGCGGGGCGGCGCAGCGCCCCCACGGGCACCGGCCAGGTGGCGCCCAGGTCGCACGCGGCCGCCTCCCGGGGCGGGGCCAGCAGGTAGCCCTGCGCGTAGCGGGCGCCCAGGCCCGCGACGTGCGCGAGCTGCCCGGCGTGCTCCACGCCCTCCACCACGACCTCGCAGCCGAGGTCGTGGGCCAGGGCGACGGACGCGGCCGTGATGGTGCCGCTGCGCACCGAGTCGCCCAGGGAGGCGGTGAAGCAGCGGTCCACCTTCAGCTCGTCGACGGGGAAGTCGCGCAGGTAGGCCAGGGACGAGTACCCGGTGCCGAAGTCGTCCAGCGCCATGCGCACCCCCTCGTCCCGCAGCCGCCGCAGCGCCGGCTGCACGTCGGTGCCGTGCACGAGGGCCGTCTCGGTCAGCTCCAGGGTGAGGGCGTGGGCGGGCAGCCCGGCGTCGTCGAGGGCGTCCAGGACGGTGCCCACGACGCCGGGGTCGGCGAGCTGGCGGCCGGAGACGTTCACCGCCAGGCGCAGCGCGGCGGCGGCCGGGTCCTGCGCGCGCCAGGCCGCGACCTGCCGGCACGCCTCGCCGAGCACGTACCGCCCCAGGGCGACGACGAGCCCGCTGGCCTCCGCCACCGGCACGAAGCGCCCCGGCGGCAGCAGGCCCAGCTCGGGGTGCTGCCAGCGCACCAGCGCCTCCACGGCCGCGACCCGCCCGGTGCGCAGGTCCACCACCGGCTGGTAGTGCACCCGCAGCTCCCCGTCGTCGACGGCGCGGCGCAGCCGCAGGCTCTCGGTGAGGACGTCGCGGCCCGCCAGGCCCGCACCGGCGTCGCGGCGGTGCAGCTCCAGCAGGCCCGCCGCGGCGCGGGCCAGGCGCTCCAGCAGCGCCACGTCGCCGGCGGTGAAGTCCCGGGGGCGCACGTCCACCACGCACAGCGTGCCCAGCGGCAGCCCGTCGCGGCCGAACACCGGCACCCCGGCGTAGGCGCGCACGCGGTGCTCGCCGGTGACGAGGGGGTGGTCGGCGAAGCGGGGGTCGGCGGGCGCGTCGCCGACCACGACGGGCACGGCGGTGGAGACGGTGTGCGTGCACAGCGACAGGTGCCGCGGGATCACGGCCACGGGCACGCCCACCCGCGCCAGGTGGCTCTGCTCGTCGGCGCCGAGCAGCGCCAGGGCCGCGAAGGGCACCTGCAGGGTGCGGGCGGCCACGTCCACGAGCGCCTGCAGGCCCGGGTCGCCCGCGGCCGAGGCCGAGCGGTAGCTCGCCACGGAGGCGAGGCGGTCGCTCTCGTGGCGGTGGGGCGGCGCGATGGGCACGGAGGGAGGATCGGGTCGCGCGGCGCCGGGCTCCAGCGCTCGCGGTGCCGTTCACCCGGCCGGGCCCACCGCCGGGCGCGCAGCGTGAGCGGCTCGCGGTCCGGGACCTCCGGCCCGGGTCGGCGCGTCGCGCACGGGGTACTCCTGCGGGTGAGGGCCGGGAGGGTCCCGGGCCTCACCGGGGAGGTACGACGTGCGAGCGCTGCAGTACCGGGAGATCGGCCGGGCACCGGAGGTCGTGGAGGTGCCCACCCCCGAACCGGGGCCGGGGCAGGTCCTGCTGGAGGTGACGGCCGCGGGGGTGTGCCACTCGGACGCCTTCGTCATGGGGCTGCCCGCCGAGCAGTACACCTACGGCCTGCCGCTGACCCTGGGCCACGAGGGCGCCGGGAAGGTCGCGGCCGTCGGCGCCGGCGTGGAGGGGCTGGAGATCGGCACGAACGTGATCGTGTACGGGCCGTGGGGGTGCGGGACCTGCCGCACGTGCGTGCAGGGGAAGGAGAACTACTGCCCGCGGGCGGCGGAGCTGGGCATCGTCCCGCCGGGCCTGGGAGCTCCCGGCGCGATCGCCGAGCACCTGCTGGTGGACTCCCCGCGCCACCTGGTGCCCATCGGGGACCTGGACCCGGTGGAGACCGTGCCGCTGACCGACGCCGGGCTCACCCCGTACCACGCGGTCAAGCGGTCCCTGGGCAAGCTCGTGCCGGGCTCGACGGCCGTCGTCATCGGTGCCGGCGGTCTCGGGCACATCGGCATCCAGCTGCTCAAGCACCTCTCCCCCGCCCGTGTCGTCGCGCTGGACGTCAGCGAGCAGAAGCTGGCGCTGGCCCGCTCCGTCGGCGCCGACGACGTGCTGACCTCGGACGCCTCCGCGGCGCAGGCGCTGCGGGAGCTGACCGGCGGGCGCGGGGCGGAGGTGGTGCTGGACTTCGTCGGCGCCCAGCCCACGATCGACACGGCGATCGCGGCGGCGGCCGTGGACGGGGACGTGACGATCGTCGGGATCGGCGGGGGCGCGGCGAGCGTCGGGTTCTTCCGCACGCCGTTCGGCACCTCCGTCAGCGCCCCCTACTGGGGGACGCTGCCGGAGCTGCACGAGCTGGTGGCGCTGGCGCACCGCGGGGTGCTGGACGTGCACACGCAGCAGTTCTCGCTGAGCGAGGCGCCGAAGGCGTACGAGGCGCTGCACGCCGGCACCCTCGACGGCCGCGCCGTCGTCGTCCCGTCCCTGGGCTGACCCCCTCCCCGTTCCCCCCACCCACCCACCCCACCCCTCCCGCGGTGATCAAGGAAGTGGCAACTTCCTTGATCACCGCGGTGTCGGAGGAGGTTGGCCGGGGCGGGCGGGGCGGGGGCCTCGGGGCGGCGGCCCGGGGTCAGGCGGTGGCGAGCAGGCGCACGGAGACGCCGTCGCGGGCGCGGACCAGCTCGGCGCGGCCGCCGCCGGCGACCTCGACCGCCGGGGAGCTCCCCCGCACTCGGCGGGCGCGCAGGACCGGGCGCTCCTCACCGGGCACCCAGCCGCCGGCGGCCGCCGGGTCGATCCGCAGCACGGCGCCGTCGTCCAGGACGGCGGTGCCGCGCACCTGCAGCGGCACCCCGCCGCCCGCCGCGGGCGCCACCTCCAGGGCGGCGCCGGCCGCCTGCGTGAAGTCGCCGCGCACCTGCGCGGTGCAGCCGGCGGTGACCCGCAGCGCACCCGCAGCGACGCTGACGTCCCCGCGGCCCAGCGCGCTCGGCGATGCCGCGACGAGGGTGCCGCCGGCCACACGGGTGCCGCCGGTGAAGGAGTTGTCCCCGCTCAGGGTCAGCTCCCCGGAACCGCGCTTGACGAGGTCGCCACGGCCGGTGACGTCGTTGCGCCACGCGTCGGCCGCCGAGAAACCGCCCGCGGCGGCGTCCATGTCGACGACCACGCTGGTGTCGAAACGGCCGTAGCCGTCGGCGGCGGTGAACAGGTCGAGGCGCCCCCACAGCTCCGGGCCGTCGAGCACCGGGTACCCGGCGGGCAGGGCGGTGGTGCGCAGGACCTCGCGGCGCTGGGCGGCGCTCAGGTACGGCAGGCGGGTCTCCAGCAGCACCTCGGCGCCCTGCGGCACCACCACCGGCGTGCGCGGGCCGGTGCGCTGGAAGCCGTAGGTGAGGAAGCGCTGCACGAGGTCGCGGTTCGCCTCGCGGTCGCCCCACGGGTCCTCGCCGTCGCCGCCCGAGCGGGCCAGGGCGATGAGGCCGGCCGCGTCGGTGCCGGTGCGCTCCTGGAACCAGGCCGCCGCCTGCTCGCGCGCGGCCCGCTTCAGCACGGCGTTGGCCGGGTCGTGCAGCGCCGCCGCGGCCAGCGCGGTGGCCATGACCCGCCCGCCCATCACGTCCAGCGGGGAGTGCATGCCGGTGACGATGCGGCTGTCGGACAGCTCGAACGCGCAGGCGAGCAGTTCCTGGAAGCGCTCGGGCACCGCGTGGGCCAGGGCGAGGGCGGCCAGGTGGAAGGCGTTGGTGTGGCCGCTGGGGAACCCTCCGTCCTCGGCGGGGTCGTCGCCGCGCTGGCGCAGCAGCTGCGGGGCGACCACGACGTCGGAGACGTAGACGGGGAAACCGAACTCGTCGGTCGCCCCGGTGGGCACGACCTCGCTGTCGGCGTTCAGGCGCCACGGCCGCGGGTACTGGAAGGCGTTCTTGCTGGGGTTGCTGGAGGCGTACGGGCCGCGCACGGTGTTCACCAGCTGCGCGACGAACCCCAGCTCGGAGGTCTCCGAACCGGCACCAAGCGCGGAACCGGCGGGCGCTTCGGCCGGCAGTTCGTCGCTGACCTTCTCCGGCGGGGTGCCGTCGGGACCCTCGGTGATGCCGGTGACGGCCTGCGCGCCCTCGCGGTAGAGCTCCGCGAGCGGCCCGAGGCCGGCGGTGACGGCGTAGCTCTGGTGCTGGCGGTCGCGGACGAAGGCGACCTTCGCCTCCTCGTCGGTTCGCGCGCGGGTCACGTCGACGACGTGCTGCACGTTGGCGCGCAGCACCGCGCGGTCCAGGACGCGGCCGGTGTCCCAGGTGGGGCCGGTCTCCCACAGGTCGTCGAAACCCGACAGGATCCGCACCGCGGCGTTCGTCCACTGCGTGGTGTTCTCCGCGACGTTCGTCGTGTAGTGCTCGACGAACGGCAGCAGCGCACCGGTGGGGGTGGTGCTCGCGGCGGCCGGCTGCGGGCGGACGGCCGGTGCGAGCAGCGCGGTGGAACCGGCCAGCGCCAGGGTCAGGACGTCGCGGCGCCTGACGTCGCGACGGCCGGTGGTGCGGGGTGCTGCGGTGCGTGCGGGCACGGGCGTCTCCGGGGCTCAGGGGGCTCCGGCGGTCGTCCGCCGGCGATCCGGCAGCCTGCTGAGCACCGGCCACCGGACGGCGAACCTCGGGTGTCCACCGGGCGAACAGTCGCCAGCCGTGACGGTTGCGCCGCGCGGGTGGTGCCGCCGCGACCGCGCGGGGCGGGCCGGGCCCACCGCGGTGGCGCACGGTGACGCGCACGGAGGGCCCGCTGCACCGGGGAGGTGGTTCACCCGGCCGAATGCGCTTGAGAGCGAAACTTCACGGGGTGCGGCACCGATGGTGGAGGGGCGGCACCCGCCCGCGGTCCACCCCGGGAGCCCCCGCACCCCCGTCCCGACGTTCCCCGGAGCCCGCCGTGCCCCTGCCCCGCACCACCGCCCAGCCGCCGTTCGAGGACGCCTGCGCGCAGGTCCTGGACTTCCTGCGGCGGGAGATCCCCCTGGGTCACTGGTCGATCAACCGCTACGACGGCGAGCGCCAGGTCCACCTCCAGGTGCGCGACGACACCTACGGCGTGCGCGCCGGTGACCACCGCGCCTGGGACGCCTCCCTGTGCGCCCGGATGGTCGCCGGGGCCCCGGGGATCGCCCCCGACGTCGCGGCCGTGCCGCAGTACGCGAACGCGCCGGTCCGGCAGCAGGCCCCGATCGGCGCCTACGTCGGGGTTCCCCTGCACGACGCCGACGGGGGCCTGTTCGGAACCCTCTGCGGCTTGGACCCGCTGCCCCAGGACCGTCGCCTGGGGCAGCACGCTCCCCTGCTGGACCTGCTGGGCTCCCTCCTCACGGCGGTCCTGCGGTCCGAGCGCTCCCGCGACCGGACCCGCCAGCTCACCCGGTGGACGCTGGCGGGCGCGGCGGGCAGCCCGCTGAAGGGCGTGCTCAACCGCGGAGCCTGGTACGAGTTCCTCACCGCGGCGGACGAGCAGCACCGCGCCCACGGCGACCCCGCGCGCGTCGCGGTGTTCCGGGCCGCGGACGAGGCCGCGGCGGCACGAGCCGCGCAGGTGCTGCGGCAGAACCTGCGGGACCACGACGTCGTCGCCGACCTGGGCGCCGGCGAGGTCGGCGTCGTGCTGACCCGCATCCCCCCGGTGGCCGGCGAGCTGTGCGTCGGCCGGCTGCACCGGGCCCTCACCGACGCCGGTCTGCCCGTCGGCGTCGGCTCGTCGGTCTACTCGATCGCCGACGGGTTCGCCGCGGCGTGGGCCCGCGCCGAGGCGGCGGCGCACGCCGCGCGGGTGCAGCACGCCGCGGCGTGAGGCGGGGCGTGAGGCGGGGTGGTGCTCAGGACGCGGGAACCGACTGGACCGCCTCGGCGAGCAGCGCGGCCGAACGCAGCCGCTCCTCGGTGTCCCGCGCCTGGTGCGCGACGATGAGCTCGTCGGCGTCGGCGCGGCGCCGGAACTCCTGGATCTGCTCGCGCACCTCGGCGGGGGTTCCCACCGCGGCGCACGACAGCATGGAGTTCACGTGCTGGCCCGCGGCGGAGGACATCAGCACGTCCACCTCGGCCTCGCTGAAGGTGCGGCCGCGCCCGAACAGGGACTGCGCGAACGCGCGGCGCACGTGCTCGAACGCCTGCTGCGCGGCCTCGGTGGTGTCGGCGGCGACGACGTTCACGCCCGCGATGACGTGGGGAGCCTCGAGGTCCTCCGAGGGCCGGAACTCGCGCCGGTACGTGGCGACCGCGGCCTCCAGCGCCTGCGGCGCGAAGTGGGAGGCGAACGCGTAGGGCAGGCCCAGCGCGGCGGCGAGCCTGGCACCGAACAGGGAGGAACCCAGGATGAAGAGCGGGACCCGGGAACCCTTGCCGGGCACGGCGTCCACGCCCGGGACGCGCGACTCGCCCGCGAGGTAGGCGCGCAGCTCCTGCACGTCCTGGGGGAAGCTCTCCGCGGAGGAGGGGTCGCGGCGCAGGGCGTAGGTGGTGCGCTCGTCGGAACCGGGGGCGCGGCCCAGGCCGAGGTCGATGCGGCCGGGGTGGATCGCGTCGAGCGTGCCGAACTGCTCGGCGATCGTCAGCGGGGAGTGGTTGGGCAGCATGACCCCGCCGGCGCCCAGGCGGATGGTGCTGGTGTGCGCGGCGACGTGCGCGACGAGCACCGCCGGGGCGGACGAGGCGATGGTGGGCATGCTGTGGTGCTCGGCGTACCAGACGCGGCGGTACCCGTACCGCTCGGCCTGCTGCGCCAGCGCGACGCTGCCCGCGATGCTCTCGCCGGCCGTCTGCCCGGGAGCGATGTGGGCGAGGTCGAGGACGGACAGCGGAACGGACACGGGGACGACCTCTCGCACGGCGACACGACGGCCCTCCCCCGGCGCGGGGCAGGGCGCTCGCCGTGGTGAACCCCCGGCGCGGGCGGGGCATTCCCGCCCGCGCCGGGGGTGGTGCGGGACCGCTCAGGAGCAGTTCGTGCTGCGGTACTCGCTGATCGCCAGGCTGACGGTGGGCGCCGGGCACAGGAACTGCGTGTAGCGGGTGTCGTCGTCCACGTAGCGCTTGAGCCAGCTGATGCTGTACTTCGCGATGGTGGTGTCGGAGATGTTCGGCGCGAAGTGGCTGGCACCGCGCAGCTCCAGGTACGCCTTGTCGGTGCTGGAGGGGATGGAGCCGTAGAACGGCTCGGAGTGGGAGCGGACGGGGGCCACGGTGTCGTCCTCGGCACCGATGATCAGCGTGGGAGTGCTCACCTCGGACCAGGTCTTGTCGAGGTTCCACGGCGTCAGCGGGATGGCGGCCTTGATCGACGGGTCGTCCGCGACGGCCTCCAGGCTGCCGCCGCCACCCATGGAGTGGCCCATGACGGCCAGGCGGTCCGCGTCGACGCGGCCGCGCACGCTGCTGCTGCCGGTCAGGTAGTCCAGGGCGGCCTGGATCTGGTCCCCGCGCGAGGAGGGCTGGTCGTACCGGGAGTTCGTGTCGATGGTGAACACCACGAAACCCTGCGAGGCCAGGCGCGGGCCGTACCACGCCATGCTGGACTGCGAGGCCGTGTAGCCCGGGGCGATCACCACGCCGCCGAAGGTGCCCGCGCTCGTGGTGGTGGGGTAGTAGATCGTGCCGCCGCCGAAACCGCGCACGGCGTAGCGCGAGACGCTGGTCTGCGAGACGGCGAAGGAGCCCCGGCTGGCCTCGACGCTGGAGCTCGTGGGCGCCGGGCCGCGCTCGTAGGGGTTGTCGGCGGCCTGGGCGGGCGCGGCGCCCGCGAGGAGCGGCAGGGCGACGGCGGCGGCCAGCGAGGCGCGGAACCCGCGGGCGGTGCGGCGGGACGGGTGCGTGGTGGTGTTCGGCATCGCGGTCTCTCCAGGGGTGCGGGCGAGCGGGAGGGAGGGCCGACGGGGAGGGCGGAGCGCGCGGAGCCCGGCGCCCCCTCGCGCCGGCCACCGCCCGGGAGTTCCACCCCCCTGACGTGGGCCACAAGCTAGCCATAGCCTGACCACTCGGTCAAGCAATCTCCGCACGGCTGCGGGCCGCGGCTACCCTCACCGCGTGGCGGACACCGAGGACGAGCCGGCGGAGCGCGTGGACGGCCGGCGCCTGCGCTACCGGCACCGCCGCGAGGAGCTGCTGCAGGCCGCCACCGACCACGTGCTCACCCACGGCCTGACCCAGCTGTCGCTGCGGCGCGTCGCCGACAGCGCCGGCGTCGGCCACGCCGCCCTGCTGCACCACTTCGGCACCCGCGAGCGCCTCGTCACCGAGATCGTCGAGCGGGTGCTGGACCGGGCGTTCACCTCCCCGGAACTGCTGGAGGCCGACCCGCCCGGCGGGCCGCTGCGGGCGCTGTGGCGGCACGCCACCACCGGCCGCGGCGAGGCGTACGTGCGGCTGTTCCTCGCCGTCACCGGGAACGCGCTGCACGACGAGGCGCTCGCCGGCGCGGTGCGCCGCTCCGTGCGCGAGCGCACCGGCATGGTCGAGGCCGGGCTGGTGCGCGAGGGCTGCCCGCCGCCGGAGGCGGGAGCGCTGGCCACGCTCGTGCTGGGCACGATGCGCGGGCTGGTGCTGGACCGGCTCGTCACCGGCGACACCGCGCGGGTGGACGCCGCCTTCGAGGCGTTCGCCCGCGGGGTGGAGGTGCGGGCGGCGACCTGGCGGTCCTGAGCGCGCTCGGGCGCGCGGGGCCGGCTCACCGCGCTCAGGCGCGCGGGGTCAGCTCACGCGCTCAGGCGCGCGGGGTCAGCTCACCGCGCAGCACGCTGTCGCTGGAGTGCCCCGGGTCGCCGTCGAGGGGCTCGCGGGAGACGTCGACGACGGCGAAGCGGGTCAGGTCCACCACGTCCGGCAGCACCACGTCCAGGCGCTCGCCGGTGAGCGTGCCGAGGGAGAGCAGACCCCCTCCCGCGGGGTCCAGCAGCCACACCTCCAGCACGGCCTCGCCGGGGGCGTCGACGCCCCGCACGTCCACGCCGAGGTGGCGGTGGCCGTCGACGCTCGCGACGGTCGCGGTGCCCGCCGCGGCGCCCGCGCCGAGCGGGGCCAGCTCCGTGGAGGCGAGCACCCGCTGCGCGGCCGGGACGGGGGCGTCCCGCTCCGCCAGGCGTGAGGCCCCCACCCCGGCGGCGGTCCCCACGAGGAACGCGGCCGCCAGCGCCAGCCAGGAGCGGCGCGACCGGCCCCGCGGCGGGGCCGCCGGGAGCACGGTGGCGACGGGCTCGGCGCCGGGCGCGACGGCGGCGCCCTCGGCGTCCCCGGGGCCGGCGGGCGCCTGGCCCGCACCGCCCCCGGGCACGGCCCGCACGCCGGTCTCGCGGGCCACAGCCTCCCACACCCCGGCCGGGACGGGCACGGCCGGCGGGGTCGGGGCGGAGCGCACCGCGGCGGTGACCTCGCGCAGGCTCGCCACCTCCGCGCGGCAGGCCGCGCACGCCGTCAGGTGCTCCGGGGCGCCCTCGACGTCCTCGCCGAGCGCGAGCAGCGCCAGCTCGTCCTCCCCGAGGTGGGGCCCGGGTGCGGGCGGGTGACCCCCGGGGTCAGGTGGCAGCACGGTCCCCCTCCAGTCGGGTGCGCAGACGTCGCAACGATCGTCGCAGGTGGCTCTTGACGGTCCCCACGGGGAGGTCGGTGCGCTGCGCGATCTCGGTGTGGGTGAGCTCCTCGAAGAACGCCATCCGCAGCAGGGTGCGCTGGGGTTCGCCCAGGTGCTCCAGCTCGTCGAGCAGCACGATCCGGTCGGCGGCCAGCTCCGCGGGGTCGGCGGCGACCTGCTGGTGCGGGCCCGCGACGAGCTCCACGGAGCCGGTGCTCACCTCCGCGTCGCGGTGCCGGGCCCGCAGGCAGTCGGCGATGCGGTGCCGCGCGATGCCCACCAGCCACGCCCCCACCGCCGAGCGCGCGGGGTCGTAGGTCCCGCGCGAGCGCCAGGCCGCGACGAACACGGCCTGCACCACGTCCTGCGCGTCGGCCTCCGGCAGCCGGCGCAGGGCGAGGGCGTGCACGAGCGGGGCGAACCGGTGGAACGCCTCGGCCAGGGCGCGCTCGTCGCCGGCGGCGAGGGCCAGCGCCAGCTCCGCGTCGCCCACCTCCCCGGCGGCCGAGGGCGCCGGGCCGGCCGCCCCGTCCTGCGCGGCGGGGGCGGGTCGCACCGGGGCGGCGCCACCCAGGGCGACGGCGTCCGGGGTGCTCACGCACCCCACGGTGGCGGAGGGGGCACCCCGCCGCCAGTCGGCGCCGCCCCGGCCGGGACGGGCCGACCGGGGCGGGTTCAGCCGGGCAGCGGCTCGGCGACCACGACGACGTTCGCGGCGTAGCTGCGGCGCTCCTCGTCGAACTCCCCGCCGCACGTCACCAGCACCAGGCGCGGCGGGCCGTCCCGGGCGAACAGCTCGGCGACGGGCAGCTCCGTCTTGACCACCTCGCGGCGCGCGGTCACCGCGAACCGCCGCACCGCACCGTCGGCGAGGGCGACCTCCACGACCTGACCGGCCGCCGCGCGCGCCAGGGGGTGCAGGGCGCCCGGTCCGTCGCGGGCGGTGTCGACGTGCCCGGCCAGGACGGCGGACCCCGGCGCGCCGGGCACCGGGCCGAAGCGGTACCAGCCGACCCGCGCCGCCCGCTCGGGCACCTCCATGGTCCCGGCGGGGGTGACGCCGACCGGGTCGAGGGGGGCGTCGATCCCCAGCTCGGGGACCCGCAGCGCGACGGGCGCGGTCACGACCGCCGGCGCCGACGGGGCCGCCGGGCGTGCGGTCACCCGCGGCAGCACCCCCTCCCCCCGCTCGCTCCCCCCCGCGGAAACCGTGTCCTCCGCCCTCGCGGGGGCCCCTGCCGGGGCGGAGAGCACGGTTTGCGCGAGGGAGGGGGTGGGGGGGGCGGCGACGGCGCCGAAGCCGGCGGGGGGCCGCTCGGCCCACCAGGCGCCCAGCAGGCAGGCGCCCAGCAGGGCCGAGGCGGCGCGCAGGGTCCGTGGGGCCGGCCGCCTCACGCCCGGGTGCGCTGCGCACGGGTGCGCAGCGCGGGCACGGCCGCACCGGCCAGCGCGACGGCACCGGCCGCCGCCACCCACCACGGCAGCCCCGCCTCGGCGGTCCCGGCCTCACCGGCCGCGACGCCGGAGGGCGCCGAGGAGCTCGCGTCGACGGTCTGCGTGGCCAGCGCCAGGTTCGAGTCGGCGGCCGAGCCCCACGCGTAGACGACCGTCTCGGTCCCCTCGCGCAGCGTCACGTCGGCCGGCCCGACGGCGACCTGGTCGGTGCCGGTGAGCACCGCGTCGGCGCTGACCGTCCCGGCGGGCACGGTGGTGCTCGCCTCGTTCGGGTTCGTCAGGCCGGTGAGGACGGGCTGGCCACCGGCGCGCACGTCCACCGCGGGGGCGGCGGCCACGTGCCGCACCGTCAGCTCCGCCTGGCCGGCGTCGAGGACGGCAGGGGTGTTCACGAACGGCGTCAGCACCGGGACGCCCTCGGCGGACAGGTGCGCCACGACGGTGGCGTTCACCCCGGCCGGCACGGCGACGTCCTGCGCGGAGATCGCCGGCTCGGCCGAGGCGGGGTCCGCCCCCGCCGGGTAGACGTCCAGGTCGTACTCGCCGGCGGGCAGCACCAGCGGGTCGGTGAGGGTGCCGGGCGCGAAGTCGCCGACGACCTCCTCCCCGTTCGCGTACACGTCGACGGTCAGGTCCGGCACGCCGTGCAGGATCGAGACGACGGCCTGCTCGGCGGTGGCCGCGGACGCACCGGCGGCGGGCAGGGCGAGGGCCACCGCGGGAGCGGCGACGAAGGTGGCGACAGCGGTTGCCTTGCGCACGGTTTCCTCCTCGGGGCGGTCGGGACCTCGGTGGTCCCGCTCCTGCCCCCTCTGCGCGCGCAGGGGCGCCCCCGGATGCACCTGGCCCGGAGTTCTCCCCGGGAGCTCCCCGGCGCGCGCGGGCACTGCCGGCCCCACCCCCTCCCCGCGGTGGTCGAGGAGGTCGCCACTTCCTCGACCACCGCGGGGGCGGCGCCGCGCCGGTGGTTCAGCGCGTCAGCGCGAACACCGTCGTCGAGCGGTACTCCTCACCGGGGCGCAGCACCGTCGAGGGGAACCCCGGCTGGTTCGGCGAGTCGGGGAAGTGCTGCGTCTCCAGCGCCAGCCCGTCGCCCTGCCGGTAGACCTTCCCGGACGTGCCGACGAGGGTGCCGTCGAGGAAGTTGCCGGAGTAGAACTGCAGGCCCGGTTCGGTGGTGGAGACCGTCAGGGTGCGGCCGCTGGCCGGGTCGTGCAGCACCGCCGCCTCCTCCAGCTCGTCGGTGCTCTCGCGGTCCAGCACCCAGTTGTGGTCGTAGCCCCGACCGAACAGGATCTGCTGGAACGGCTCGCGGATCCGCGCGCCCACCGCGGTGGGGTCGCGGAAGTCCATCGGGGTGCCCGCCACGGGGGCGATCTCCCCGGTGGGGATGAGGGTGGCATCCACGGGCGTGTAGGCGTCGGCGTGGATCGTCAGCTCGTGGTCGTAGATCGTGCCGGTGCCCTCGCCGGCGAGGTTCCAGTAGCTGTGGTTGGTGAGGTTCACGACCGTCGGCGCGTCGGTGGTGGCGCGGTAGTCGATGGTGAGCTGCGAGAACCGGTCCAGGGTGTAGGTGACCTCGGTGGTGAGGGTGCCGGGGTAGCCCTGGTCGCCGTCGGGGCTGACCAGCGTCAGGCGCAGCCCGGCGGTGTGGTGCCCGGGCAGCGCCTCGGCGTCCCACACGCGCTTGTCGAACGAGTCGTCACCGCCGTGCAGGGAGTTCGGGCCGTCGTTCAGCGGGAGCTGGTGCTCGGCGCCGTCGAGGGTGAACCTCCCGCCGGCGATGCGGTTGCCGTACCGGCCGATGAGCGCACCGAAGTACGGGCCCGGGTTGTTGCCGGCCAGGTACCCCTCGAGGTCGTCGAAACCCAGGACGACGTTCGCGGTGCGGCCCTCGCGGTCGGGGAACTCCAGGCTCTGGACGATCCCGCCGTAGGTGAGGATCCGCACGGTCACGTCGCCGCCGGTGAGGGTGTACCGCTCGACGGGCGTGCCGTCGGGGAGGTTCCCCCACGCCTCGGTGGAGACGGTGGGGCGCCGGGAGGGCGCCGCGGCCGCGGACTGGACGGTCGCGGCGGTGCCCGCCAGGGCTCCGGCCGCGGTGGCGGCCAGCACGACGCTGCGTCGGGTGAAGGTCGGAGAAGGCATCTGGTCCCCTGTCTGAGCTTCCTCGCTCGGGCAGCGGCGGCGCCGCTGCGGTGGCGTTCGGGAAACTAGGGGCGCTGTGCAACGAAGTCAACGCTCCCCGTGACGGGGCGGCGAGGGACGACCGGCCGGCCGGGAGTGGGGGGGGGGGGGGGGGGGGGGGGGGGGGGGGGGGGGGGGGGGGGGGGGGGGGGGGGGGGGGGGGGGG
>NZ_JBBBEM010000028.1:0-27787 GCF_037154035.1 Kineococcus sp. G2
GGGAGCGGGTTCCGGGGCGGTGCGCGGCGCGTCGCCGTCCACGTCGACGCGCTGCTCGCCCACCTGCAGGCCCGAGACCCGCACCCGGCCCCACGACGCCGGCAGCACCGGGTCGGTCGCCACCTCGCCGTGCGGGGCGCACACCCGCAGCCGCAGCAGCGCCGTGAGCAGGCCGATCGGCGTGGCCGCCGCCCACGCCTGCGGCGAGCAGGACGTCGGGTACGGCACCGGCACCGGCGACTCGGCGCGGTCGAAACCGCAGAACAGCTCCGGCAGGCGGCCGCCGCTGGAGGCGCTCGCCGCCAGCAGCCCGGTCGCGACCCGCTGCGCCTCCTCCACGTGCCCGTAGCGCACCAGACCCGCGACGATCAGGGCGTTGTCGTGCGGCCACACCGAGCCGTTGTGGTAGCTGACGGGGTTGTAGCGGCCCTCCGTCGTCCCCAGCGTGCGCACCCCCCAGCCGCTGAACAGGGCCGGCGACAGCAGGTGGTGCGCCACCTGCGCAGCCTTGTCCGCGTCGGGCAGCCCCGCCCACAGGCAGTGCCCCTGGTTCGAGGCCAGGGCGTCCACCTGCTGCTTGCGCCCGTCCAGCGCCAGGGCGTAGCAGCCGCGGCCGGGCAGCCAGAACGCCTCGTCGACGGCGCGGCGGAACCGCTCGGCCTTCTGCGACCAGGCGCGCTCACCGGCCTCGTCGCCCACCAGCGAGGCCAGGTGCGCGCGGGCGGTGTACGCGGCGTACACGTACGCCTGGACCTCCACCAGCGCGATCGGCCCCTCGGCGAGCCGGCCGTCGGCGAAGGAGATCGAGTCGGAGGAGTCCTTCCAGCCCTGGTTCAGCAGGCCCCGGTCCGTCTTGCGCCGGTACTCCACGAAGCCGTCGCCGTCCAGGTCGCCGTACCGCTCGATCCACTCCAGCGCCCGGTCCGCCGCCGGCAGCAGCGCCCGCACCTCCTCCAGCGGGGCGCCCCAGCGGGCCACCTCGTCGAGGACGACCACGAACAGCGGGGTGGCGTCGACGCTGCCGTAGTAGACGCTGCTGCCGCCCAGCGCCCGGTCGGTGTCCACCCCCAGCCGCACCTCGTGCAGGATCCGCCCGGGTTCCTCCTCGCTCATCGGGTCCACCCGCCGGCCCTGGTGGTCGGCGAGGGTCTGCAGGGTGCCCAGCGCCAGGCCGGGGTCGAACGGCAGCGCCAGCCAGCTCGTCAGCAGCGAGTCGCGGCCGAACAGGGCCATGAACCACGGCGCCCCGGCAGCCACCACGTCGGCGCCCGGCCGGTGCGGGTCGGCGATCCGCAGAGCGCCCAGGTCCAGGACGCTGCGGCGCAGCGCCTGCGCCAGCACCGGGTCCTCGCACTCCACGTCCGGGCTCGCGCGGCGCCGGTCGCGCATCCGCCGCGCGGGGGCGGCCGACTCCACCGGACGGTCCAGCGGGAAGGACGTGCCGACCTCGCCGTCCTCGGTGGAGGGCAGCACCTCCACCGTGGTGGACCACTCGCCGTGCGCGGGGACGACCACCCGCCACACGAGGGCGCCGGGCAGCGCGGTGGCGCCCTGCCCGTGCACGCGCACCCCGCGACGGCGGCTGCCGCGCGCCACCCCCAGCACCAGGTCCTCGCCCTGCCCGCTGCGCTGCACGGGGGCGCGACGCCCGGCCCGGCCCTCCTTCACGTCGAACAGGTCCGCGAAGTCCGCCTCCACCGCCAGGTGGAGCGTGATGCCGGCCGGTTCCGTGCCGTGGTTGCGCACCACGACGTCCTCGCGCAGCCCGTCGGCGGCCATCCTGCGGCGCTGCACGACGAGCGTGGCGTCGGCCTGCCCCGGCCGGGGCGCGGCGCGCGTGGTGAACACCGCGGAGAACGGCTCGGGCAGCGAGACGCTCAGCGGCTGCAGGGGTTCGTCGTCCAGCAGCAGCTGCCAGCCGGAGACGACGCGGGTGTCCTGGAAGAACACCCCGTGCGGGCGGTCCGGGCGCATGTCCCCGGTGCCGTCGCTGACGCAGAACGAGGCGCCCTCGACGAGGGTGACGTCACCCCCGGGCGAGGGCGCGGCCGACTCGGGCGCGGTTCCCGCCGGAGCGTTCACGCCGGCACCCCCCGCTCCCGCCGCCGGCGCAGCGACGGACGCGGGCCGGTGAGGCGCCGCACGCTGCGCTCGCCCTCCACGATCGCCCGGAACAACCGCTCGTACCCGGCAGCCATCACCGGCAGGTCGAAGTTCCGCTCGGCGTGCCGCCGGCACGCGGCCGGGTCCAGGTCCGCGGCCAGCGACAGGGCGGCGGGGAAGTCGGCGAGGTCGCGCACCACCAGACCGCTGCGGCCGTGGTCGACGACCTCCGGGACGCTGCCGCGCGGCAGCGCCACCACCGGTGTGCCGCAAGCCATCGCCTCGATCATCACCATGCCGAAGGGTTCCTCCCACTGCAGGGGGAACGCCAGGGCCCGGGCGCTCGCGAGCAGTTCCCGCTTCAGGGCGGCGTCGGCCTCCCCCACGTACTCCGCGTCCCGGCCCAGCAGCGGGCGGACCTCGCGCTCGAAGAACTCCTTCTCGGCGGGTTCGCTGCGCTTGCCGGCGAGCACGATCCGCAGGCCGGCGGCGCGCGCCGCCCGGACGGCCAGGTGGGGACCCTTGTCGGGGCTGAACCTGCCGAGCCACAGGACGTGGTCGTCCTTGCGCTCCCGGAAGGGGAAGCTGGAGACGTCGATCGCGTTGTGCACGCGACCCACCCAGTTGATGCGGGGGTTCAGGCGGCGCTGCGCGTCGGAGATGGCGACGACGTCGACGCTGTCGCCGAGGCGGGTGAAGTACTCCCCCTGCTCGCCGTCGACGGGGCCGTGCATCGTCACCACGGTGGGCACGCGCCGGCCGCGCGCCAGCAGCGGCCCGGCCAGGCTGTGGTCGTGCACGACGTCGACGTCCAGGTCGGCCAGGGCGGCGCCGGCGGCGGCGGCGTGGACCACCTCGGGCGCCGGGGTGCCGAGGCGCTCGGACGGGGGTTCGTCGAACACCCGCACGAACCGGGCGGCGCGGGTGCGGTGCCGGCCGGAACCGACGAGCGTCACCTCGTGGCCGCGATCGGCCAGGGAGTCGACGAGGTCGGCGACGACGGACTCGATGCCGCCGTACCCGCGCGGCGGCAGCTCGAACCAGGGCGGGGCGACGACCGCGATGCGCAGGTTCTCGCGCGGCGGCCGGGCGGGACGCGGGATCGGCGGAGCGTCGGAGACGGTCACGTGTCCTCCAGCGACGGTTTCGGGGCAGCACGGGGCTGCCGCGGGTGGGCCGCTGACGGCACCGCGGGGCGGGGCCGCAGCTCGGGGCTGCCGCGCCACGCCGCGCGGCGGGGAGGGTGCGCGCCGGTGAGCGCCCCCGGAGGGGCGGCGCACCGCGCTGCTCCTTCTCTTAGCACTCCGGGGCGCCGAGTGCCAAGAGGTGTGCCGCGGGAACGACGACGCCGCGCGCCCCGGAGGGGGACGCGCGGCGTCGTGGTGGGTCGTGGGGCGGGCTCAGCCCAGCCAGCGCTGCGCGGCCTCCAGCGCCCAGTACGTCAGCAGCACCTGCGCCCCGCCGCGGCGCAGCGCCAGCAGCGACTCCAGCGCCACCCGCTCCCGGTCGATCGCACCCGCCTGCGCGGCGAACTCGACCATCGCGTACTCGCCGGAGACCTGGTAGCTCGCCACCGGCACGTCCGCGACGTCCGCCACGGCGCGCAGCACGTCCAGGTACGGCAGGCCCGGCTTGACCATGACCAGGTCGGCGCCCTCGTCGAGGTCCAGTCGCAGCTCCCGCAGCGCCTCGGCGACGTTCGCCGCCGGGTCCTGCTGGTAGGTGCGCCGGTCCCCCGTCAGCTGCGAGTCCACAGCCTCGCGGAACGGGCCGTAGAACGCGCTGGCGTACTTCACCGCGTACGCCAGCATCGCCACGTCCTCGCGCCCGGCGTCGTCCAGCACCGCGCGCAGGTGCCCGATCTGGCCGTCCATCATGCCGCTGGGGCCCAGCAGGTGGGCGCCGGCGGCGGCCTGCGCGAGCGCCATCGACGCGTAACGCTCCAGCGTGGCGTCGTTGTCCACCCGGCCGCGCTCGTCGAGCACGCCGCAGTGGCCGTGGTCGGTGAACTCGTCCAGGCACAGGTCCGCCATGACGACCAGCTCGTCGCCCACGGCCTCGCGCACGTCCGCCAGGGCGACGTTGAGGATCCCGTCGGGGTCGTCCGCGCCGGAGCCGACCGCGTCGCGGGTGGCCGGCACGCCGAACAGCATGATCCCGCCCAGACCCGCGGCGAGCGCCTCCCGCGCGGTCGCCACCAGCGAGGCGCGGGTGTGCTGCACCACGCCGGGCAGGGTGCGGATCGGCTGCGGCTCCTCGGCGCCCTCGCGCACGAACACCGGCAGCACCAGGTCCGCCGGGTGCAGGTGCACGTCCGTCACCAGCCGGCGCATCCCCGGCGTCGCGCGCAGCCGGCGCGGGCGCACCGGCAGCGCCGGCACCGCCCGGCGGGTGGGCTCCAGGCCGCTCACCGGGAGCGCCGGCGCGCCGAGGACTTCTTCTGGCTGGGCCGCAGGACCGGCTCGCCGGCCTCCGCGGCCGCCGCCCGCAGCCCCTCGCCGTAGGCGGCGAGCGCGTCCACGAGCGCCGCGGCGCTCGGCTCGGCCGCCAGCACGTCCACGCGCAGGCCGTGCTCCTCGGCGGTCCTCGCCGTCGCCGGGCCGATGCACGCCACCACCGTGTTGGGGTGCGGCTTGCCGGCGATGCCGACGAGGTTGCGCACCGTGGAGCTGGAGGTGAAGACCACCGCGTCGAAGGCCCCGGTCTTGATGGCCTCGCGCACCGGCGCGGCCGGCGGCGCGGCGCGCACCGTGCGGTACGCGGTCACGTCGTCGACCTCCCAGCCGTTCTCCTGCAGGCCCGCCACCAGGGTGTCGGTCGCGATGTCCGCGCGCGGCAGGAACACCCGGTCGATGGGGTCGAGGACCTCGTCGTAGGGCGGCCACGCGGCCAGCAGGCCGGTGGCGGACTGCTCGCCGTCGGGCACCAGGTCCGGTTCGATGCCCCACTCGCGCAGCGCGTCCGCCGTCACCCCGCCCACCGCGGCGACCTTCAGGCCGCTGAACGCGCGCGCGTCCAGCCCGTACTCGGCGAACTTCTCCCGCACCGCGCGCACCGCGTTGACCGAGGTGAACCCGATCCACTCGTAGCGGCCGGTCACCAGGCCCTTGACGGCCTTCTCCATCTGCTGCGGGGTGCGCGGCGGCTCGACCGAGATGGTGGGGACCACGTCGGCGGTCGCGCCGTGCTCGGCCAGCAGCGCCGTCACGCCGCCGGCCTGCTCCTTGGTGCGCGGCACCAGCACCCGCCAGCCGAACAGCGGCTTCGTCTCGTACCAGGACGCCTGCTCCCGCAGGTTCACCACGTCGCCGACCACGGCGGTCGTGGGCGAGCCGTCGATCGCGGTGGCGATCGGCTCCAGCTCGCCCAGCGTGGTGGTGGTCGTGGACTGGGTGGTCGTCGTGCCGTGCGAGGTCAGCGCCACCGGGGTGCCGGGGGCGCGGCCGGCGGCCAGCAGGCCCACCGCGGCGGCGGCGATGTCGTCGCCGGTGCCCAGCACCACGACGGTGGTGTCGGCGCCCGCGTGCCGGGACCAGTCCACGTCGCGGCCCGCCGGGTGCACGACGTTCACGCTCGTGGTGGCGGCCGCGGTCATCGGCACCCCCGCGTACGCGGGGACGGCGCTGACGGCGGAGACGCCCGGCACCACGTCGAACCCGACGCCCGCCTTGCGGCAGGCGGCGATCTCCTCGGCCAGCCCGCTGAACGTGGAGGGGTCGCCGTCCATGAGGCGCACCACGCGGCCGCCGGACCTGGCCGCCTTCACCACCAGCTTGGCGCGCGCGCCGCGGGTGGCCGCGTCCGCGCCGTCGCCGGCGCCGGCGTCGACCACCTGCACGCCGTCGCGGGCGTACCGGGACACGAGGTCCTCGCGGGCGCCGGAGTCCAGCACCACCACGTCCGCGGCGCCCAGCAGCTCGACGGCCCGCAGGGTCAGCAGGCCGGGGTCGCCGGGGCCGGCGCCGACGAACGAGACGTGCCCCAGGCGGCGCGCGGAGCCCGCCGCGGCGCCGCCGGGCGCGGAACCGGCGGCGGTCGTGGACCGGCGCGCCCGCGCGGGCGGCGCCCCGGTCAGGACGGTGACCTCCGGGGTGGTGACCTCCGCAGCGGTGACCTCCGGAGCGCTGACCTCCGGGGCGGGCAGGGAGCCCGCGGCCGGAGCGGTGTGGACGGTCTCCAGGACCGGGCTGTTCGTCGTCGTGCTCACGAGCCACTCTCCGGGTCGGGACGTGGACCGGCCGGGGCTCGGTCCGGGGTGTGCTCCTGCGCGCCGCCGGCGGCGGCAGGAGGTCGTTCGGGGGTCGCGAGGGGTTCCAGGGCGTCCGCCGCGCCGGCCAGCGGCCCGGCGAGCAGCTCGGCGGCCGTGCGCCCGCCCAGGGCGCGCGCGTCGGTGGGGTCGGCGACCGCGCCGGTGACGTCGCGGCGCACCAGCCCGTCCGGGCCCTGCACCGCCAGCGCCAGGTGCAGCTCGCCGCCGTCCAGGCGGGCGTGCGCACCCACGGGCGCGGAGCAACCGGCCTCCAGGCCGGCCAGGAGCTGCCGCTCGGCGAGCACCGCCAGGCGGTCGGCGGGCGAGTCGAGGGCGCCGGCGGCCGCCAGCACCTCCGCGTCGTCGGCGCGGCACTCCACCGCCAGCGCGCCCTGCCCGGGGGCCGGCACGAACGCGTGCGCGTCCAGCAGCTCGCTGGCCTCGGCCAGGCGCCCCAGGCGCGCCAGGCCCGCCGCGGCCAGCACCACGGCGTCCAGCTCACCGGAGGAGACCATCCGCAGGCGGGTGTCGACGTTGCCGCGCACCGGGACGACGTCGAGGTCGGGGCGCGCGTCCAGCAGCAGCGCCCGCCGGCGCGGGGAGCCGGTGCCGACGCGCGCGCCGGCCGGCAGCTGCGCCAGGGTCCGCCCGCCGGCGGCCACCAGCACGTCGCGCGGGTCCTCGCGCCGGGGCACCGCCGCCAGCGCCAGGCCGTCCGCCGCGGCGGTCGGCAGGTCCTTCAGGGAGTGCACCGCCAGGTCGACCTCGCCGGCCAGCAGCGCGTCGCGCAGCGCGGAGACGAACACGCCGGTACCGCCGATGACGGCCAGCGGCGCGCGGTCCACGTCGCCGTGCGTGGTGATCTCCACGAGCTCCACGTCGGCGCCGCGCTCGCGCAGCGCGTCCGCGACCCAGCCGCTCTGCGTCGTGGCCAGCGCGCTGCGGCGGGTGCCCAGGCGCAGCGGGCGCGTCACGACAGCCTCCCCACGGCCTCGGCGACGGTCCCCGACAGGGGCCCCTCCACCACGCGCGGCGCGGTGCCCGCGGCGCCGCCGACCTCCAGGTCGAACAGCGCCCGCAGCGCGGCGGCGTACCCCGCCCCGCCCGGCGACTCCGCCAGCTCCTTCACCCGCACCGTGGGGGTGTGCAGCAGCTTCTCGACGATGCGGTGCACCGCGCGGTCCACCTCGGCGCGGGCGGCGTCGTCGAGGTCCACCCGCCCGGCCAGCCGGCGCATCTCCGCGTCCACGACGTGCCGGGCCTGCGCGCGCAGCGCCACCACCGTCGGCGCCACGTCCGCCACCCGCAGCGACGCCGCGTAGGCGGCGACCTCCTCGGCGACGATGGCCCGCACCGCGCGCAGGTCGTCGGCCACCGCGCTGCCGGCGAGGTCCGCGCCCAGGCCCTCCAGGTCCACCAGGTGCGCGCCGGGCAGCGTGGCGACGTCCGGGTCGATGTCGCGCGGCAGCGCCAGGTCCGCCAGCAGCAACGGGCGCTGCGGACGGTCCAGGAGCGCGCTGGCCACGACCGCCACGTCGAGCACGTGCCCGACGGCGCCCGTGCAGCTGACCACGACGTCGGCCTCCGCGACCTCCGCGCGCAGCGCGTCGAGACCGGTGGCGCGCCCGCCCACCGCGGCGGCCAGGCGCTGCGCCCGCTCGGGGGTGCGGTTGGCCACGACGACGTCCATGCCGGCGCGGTGCAGCGTCGTGGCCACCAGCGCGCTCATCGCACCGGCGCCCACCACCAGCGCCCGCCCGCCCGCCACGGGGCCCACGACGTGCCGGGCGCGCACGAGGGCGGCGTCGACGAGGGAGGCGCCGGCGGCGTCCAGCGACGTCTCGGAGTGGGCCCGCTTGCCCACCCGCAGCGCGTTCTGCAGGAGGCGGTCCAGGGTGCCGCCGCCGCGGTCGGAGCCGTGCAGCTCGCGCAGCGCGCCGCGCAGCTGGCCGAGGATCTGCGCCTCGCCCACCGCCATCGAGTCCAGCCCGCACGCCACCCGGAACAGGTGCTCCACGCCCGCGTCCTCGTAGTGCACGTACAGCTGGTCGCCCAGCTCGTCCAGGGGGACGCCGATGCGGCGGGCCAGCGCCTCACCGACCGCCGCGACCCCGCCGTGGAAGCGCGTGACGTCGCTGTAGACCTCCACCCGGTTGCAGGTGGACAGGACGAACGCCTCCTCCACGTGCGGGGAGGCCGTCAGCTCCGCGACGGTGCTCGCGGCCGAGGCGTCGTCGAAGGAGGCCCGCTCGAGCACCTCCAGGGCGGCGGTGCGGTGGGACAGGCCCACGACCATGAGGGTCACTCAGACGACCTCCTCGAGGCGGTGCAGCGCGTGCGGCAGCAGGGGACCGGCGGGTGCGCCGGTCGCGCCGCGCGGGCCGGCGGCGCTGGGACGGTGGGCGTGGGCCGGGGCGGCGGCGCGCCGCTGGGCGTGGAACGCGAGGATCTGCAGCTCCGAGGCGAGGTCGACCTTGCGCACGTCCACGCCGTCGGGCACGCGCAGCACGGTGGGGGCGAAGTTCAGGACGCTGCGGGTGCCCGCGGCGACGAGGCGGTCGCACACCGCCTGCGCCTGCCCGGCGGGCACCGCCAGCACCGCGATCGTCGCGCCGGGCTCGCCGACGACCTCGCGGAAGTCGTCCAGGGGACGCACCCGCAGGCCGCCCACGACCCGGCCGATCACCGCCGGGTCGTCGTCGAACAGGCCCACCACGGTGAAGCCGCGCGAGGCGAAGCCGCTGTAGCCGGCCAGGGCGTGCCCCAGGTTGCCGACGCCCACGATGACGACCCGCCAGCTGGCGGCCTGCCCGAGGCGGTCGGCGATGTGCCGGTGCAGCTGCGCCACGTCGTAGCCGACGCCGCGCGTGCCGTGGCTGCCCAGGTGGGAGAGGTCCTTGCGCAGCTTCGCGGAGCCGACCCCGGCGGCCTCGGCCAGCGCCTCCGAGGAGACGGTGCGCGCACCGGCCTCGGCCAGCGCGCTCAGGGCCCGCAGGTACTGCGGCAGCCGCGCCACCGTCGCCTCGGGCACCTCGGGCAGCGCGGTGGCCGGGAGGCGGCCGGCGCCGTCGGCGCTGGGCGCGCCGTCGCGGGGCGCGCTGCTCACGTCGTCCTCGTCCACTGCGATCAGACCCGGCACCCTCGTACGTGCTCGCCGGCGCGGCTCGCCGGCCCGTTCACCGGCCGTGCCGGCCGGGAGCGCCGCCCAGCGGCACCCCAGCAGAGTAAGCGTTTGTGAACGCGTGCACAAAGTCGCGCGGCGTCGGCGGCGCGGCGCGTGACCGGCGTCTCAGCGGCCGCGGCGCCACCAGCGCCGCCCGGCGAGCGCCCGCTCCAGGCGCCCCGCGTCCAGCCGGCCGAAGTCGCGCTCGGCGCCGTCCACGAGCACCACCGGGACCCGGTCCGAGAAGCGCCGCAGCAGCTCCGGGTCCCCGTCCACGTCGACCTCCGCCCACGCCGTCCCGGTGCGGCCGGCGACCGCCCGCACCACCTCGCGCCCCTCGTCGCACAGGTGGCAGCCGGTGCGCGAGACCAGCACCACCCTCACGCCCTCGTCCCCCGCCCCGCTGCGCACGGGCCCATCCTGCCCCGGCCGGCGGTGGGCCCCCGCGCTCGGGCGGGCGGCGGCCTACGATGCGGTGGTGGCTACTGGCCGGGTGACGACGCCCCCACCGTGCGAGGCCGCGTTCTTCGACCTGGACAACACGCTGGTGCGCGGCGCGTCGCTCTTCTACTTCGCGCGCGGCCTGCACGCCCGGGGGTTCTTCTCGCGGCGCGAGCTGCGCGGCTTCGCGCGCCGGGCGCTGCACTACGCGCTGCGCGGGGAGGTGCACGGTCACCTGCTGGAGGCGCGCGAGCTGGCGCTGGCGTTCGTGGCCGGGCACACCACCGAGGAGATCCGCGCCATCGGCGAGGAGGTCTACGAGGAGCACATGGGGGCGAAGGTGCGCCCGGCGGCGCGGGCGCTGGCGGACCGGCACCTGCGCGAGGGGGCGCCGGTGTGGCTGGTGACGGCGGCGCCGGTGGAGCTGGCGGACGTCGTGGCGCGCCGGCTGGGCCTGACGGGCGCGCTGGGCACCGTCGCCGAGAGCGTGGACGGCACCTACACGGGGCGCCTGGTGACCGAGCCGCTGCACGGGCCGGCGAAGGCGCAGGCCGTGCGGTCGCTGGCGGCGGCGGCCGGGTGGGACCTGGCGCGCTGCGCGGCGTACTCGGACTCCGCGAACGACCTGCCGCTGCTGTCGCTGGTGGGGCACCCGGTGGCGGTGAACCCCGACACCGCGCTGCGCCGGCACGCGAAGCGCCACGGGTGGCAGGTGCGCGAGTTCCGGCGCTGGCGGCACGCGGCGCGCTGGACGGCGCGCGCGGGTGCGGCCGGGGCGGTGGGGGTCGCGGCGCTGGGGCTGGTGGGCCTGGTGCGGCGCGCGGCGTAGGCGCACCGACGGGCGGGCCCCCCGCGGGGACCCGCCCGTCGGCGGTCAGCTCACTTCTTGTTGCGACGCTGGTGGCGCGTGCGGCGGAGCAGCTTGCGGTGCTTCTTCTTCGCCATGCGCTTGCGGCGCTTCTTGATGACAGAGCCCAAGGGGTCCTCGCTCACTCGACGGGTGCATCTCGCGTCCAGCCGCTGACGCGGCAAACCGCGGCCAGTCTACCGGCCCGGCGGGGACGCGCGGCCCGCCGCCTCCTCACGCCCTCGACCGCCGGCCCCGGACGGGCCCGGCAGGGGGTTCGGGCGGGAGGCTCAGGCGGTGTCGATGTAGGCCTGGCGCAGGTACTCGTGCACGGCGTCCTCCGGCACCCGGAAGGAGCGGCCGACCCGGACGGCGGGCAGGTCGCCGTTGTGCACGAGCCGGTAGACGGTCATCTTCGACACGCGCATCATCGACGCCACCTCCGCCACGGTCAGGAACCGGACGTCGGACAGCGGACGGTCCTCAGGCATCCCCACAGCACCTTCCACCTCGCGCCAGCGGCCCGCCGGCCTCCCGGACGGGGAGTGGGGGCGCGTCCCACCACCCACTGTAGGGGTAGGGGCCACACGGGTGGAAGGGATCCGTGTCCAAAGAGTCACCCAGAGTGACCTGAGCGGTGCGTGATGTCTCGTCGCGCTCAGTCGAACTCGGGGTCCAGGCCGTGCAGGGGGAAGGCCGCCCGCCGCGTCGCCAGGATCGCCCGGTCCACCGCGTCGCCCGGGTCGTAGCCCGACGACCACGCCTGGAACGCCCCGCTCCCCCCGTCCGTCATCGTCCGCGGCGCCTCGCGGCCGACCGTCTCCTCCACGTGCGCGCGCCACGCCGCCGGCAGCGGCGTCGCCGGGTCCAGCGGGCGGTGCGCCGCCTCGGCCACCAGGTGCGCCCACGTGCGCGGCACCACGTCCACCACCTCGTAGCCGCCGCCGCCCAGCGCCAGCCAGCGCCCGCCCGCCGCCGAGTGCGCCAGCGCGTGCATCGCCGCCGCCGCCGCGCGCTGCGCGTCCAGCGAGACCACCAGGTGCCCCAGCGGGTCCAGGGCGTGCGTGTCGCACCCGTGCTGCGTCACCAGCACGTCCGGGGCGAACGACGCCACCAGCTGCGGCACCACCGAGTGCACCGCCCGCAGCCACCCCGCGTCGCGCGTGCCCGCCGGCAGCGCCAGGTTCACCGCACCGCCCAGCGCACCCGGCCCGCCCAGCTCGTCCGCGAAACCGGTCCCGGGGAACAGGGTGGTGCCCGACTCGTGCACGCTGATCGTCAGCACCCGCGGCTCGTCCCAGAACACCGCCTCCGTGCCGTCCCCGTGGTGGCAGTCCAGGTCCACGTAGACCACGCGCTCGGCACCCTCGTCGAGCATCGCGCGGATCGCCGCCGCCGCGTCGTTGTAGACGCAGAAGCCGCTCGCGCACCCCGGCTTGGCGTGGTGCATCCCGCCGCAGAAGTTCACCCCGTGCTGCGCCCGCCCCGCCAGCAGCGCCCGCCCCAGCTCCACCGAGCCGCCCACGATGCGCGCCGCCGCCTCGTGCATCCCCGGGAAGGCGGGGTCGTCCTCGGTACCCAGGCCGAAGACCTCCTGGGCGCTGCCCGGGTCCGCCGACGCGGCCTGCACCGCGGCCACGTACTCCGGCTCGTGCACCGTGCGCAGCAGGTCGTCACCGGCCGGCTGCGCCGAGACGACCTGCACGCCGGGAGCGGCGAACAGCCCCAGCTGCTCGCACAGCCGCGCCGTCAGGTCCAGCCGGATCGGCGCCATCGGGTGCCAGCGGCCGAAGTCGTAGCGGTTGAAGACGGGGTCCCAGACGACCTGCACGGCGTCGGGGGCGGCGGTCACCTCGGGCGCCGCGGGAGCGGGCCGGGGCGCTTCGCTGGCGGGGAGCACGCGGGCACCCTAGCCACCGGCTCAGCTCCCCGACAGCTGCCGCGAGCGCGCCCAGGCGGCCTCCACGGCCGAGACGAGCGCGGCGCGCACGCCCTCCTCGTCCAGCCGGCGCAGCGCCGCGGCCGTCGTGCCCGCCGGGGACGTCACCTGCTCGCGCAGCACCGTGGGGTGCTGCCCGGTCTCGCGCAGCATCGCCCCGGCCCCCACCACCGTCTGCACGACCAGCTCGGTCGCGGCCGCCCGCGGCAGGCCCAGCAGGACGCCCGCCTCCACCATCGCCTCCACGACGTAGAACACGTACGCCGGACCCGACCCCGACAGGGCCGTCACCGCGTCGATGTGCTTCTCGGGCAGCACGACGGTGCGCCCGCACGAGCGCAGCAGGTCCTCCGCCTCGGCGAGGTCCGCGTCCGTGCAGGCGCTGCCGCCGGCGAGCGCGGCCATGCCCTCGTCGACCAGGGAGGGGGTGTTCGGCATGACCCGCACCACCGCGGTGCCCGCGGGCAGGCGCGCCTCGATCGCGGAGGTCGTCACGCCCGCCGCCAGGGACACCACGAGGGCGCCGGGCGCCAGGTGCGGGGCGAGGGAGTCCAGCAGCGCCTCGAGGTCCTGCGGCTTCACGGCCAGCAGCACGGTGGCGGCGTCGCGCACCGCGGACGGCTCGTCCACCACCCGCACCCCGAAGCGCTCGTGCAGCTCCGCGCCGCGCCCGGCGCGGCGGTCCACGACGAGCACGTCGCCGGGGCTGCGGCCGGCGCGCAGCAACCCGCCCAGCAGCGCCTGGCCCATCACGCCCGCCCCCACCAGCGCCAGGCGGCCGTGCGAGCGGGGCGCGACCGCCGGGGTCGGCGCGCTCACGCCGACCCCTCCCCCACGGGCGCCGGCGCCAGGTGGCGCCGGGCGAACTCCAGGGTGCGGGCCAGCTCCCGCTCGCGGGCGGCGCGCCCGCGCGCGCGGCGGGTGTTCACCTCGGCCACGACCCCGCCGGTGAAGCCGGTGGCCGCCAGGTGCTGCAGGACCTCCGCGCACGGCTGGGCGCCGTCGCCGGGCACGAGGTGCTCGTCCTTGAGGGAGCCGGAGCCGTCGCACAGGTGGACGTGGGCCAGGCGGTCGCCGAACGCCCGCGCCAGCTCCAGGGAGTCCAGGCCCGAGGTGGCCGCGTGCGAGAGGTCCAGGGTCAGGTTCCGGTACCCGACGTGGGTGGGGTCCCAGCCGGGGGCGTAGGCGACGACCTCCCGGCCGCGCGCCCGCCAGGGGAACATGTTCTCCACCGCGAGGGTGACGCCCGTGCTCGCCTCCAGCGCCTCGACGCCCTCGACGAAACCCGCGGCGTACTCGCGCTGCCAGCGGAACGGCGGGTGCACCACCACCGTGGGGGCACCGAGCGCCGCCGCCAGCTCGCAGGACTTCTCGACCTTGCCCCACGGGTCGCCGCGACCCCAGATGCGCTGCGTCAGCAGCAGCGTGGGCGCGTGCACCGAGACCACCGGCACGCCGAAGTGGTCCACCAGGCGCTGCAGCGCCGCGGCGTCCTGGCTGACGGGGTCCGTCCACACCATGACCTCGACGCCGTCGTAACCGAGGCGGGCGGCGATCTCGAACGCCGCGGTGGTCGACTCGGGGTACGAGCAGGAGGTCGACAGGCCCACCGGGACCGGCCCACCGTGCTGGAGGTCCATGCGGTCCAACCTAGAGCGCGACCGCGTCGGCGCGCGCTCCCGGTACCGCCGCGCCCCGTCCGGCGCCGATGGCGTCCAGGCGCCGCAGGATGATCCCCTCGCGCAGCGCCCACGGCCCCACCAGGGCCTCCTGGACCCCGAACAGCTCGAAGGCGGCCTCCGCGACGAGGGCGCCGGCGAGCAGCTGCTGGGCGCGCTCGACCGCCACGCCGGGCAGCTGGGCGCGCTGCGCGCACGTCATGCGGGCCAGCTCCGGCACCTTCGCGCGCAGGTCCTCCAGCCGCAGCACCCGCCGCACCCGCGGCCCCTCCGCGCTGGGCGCCGCCCCGCACAACCGGGCCAGGCTGCGGAACGTCTTGCTGGTGACGACCACCGCGTCCGGGGCGCCGGCGCGGGTGACGTCGCGCACCCGGGCGGCGATGCGCTGGCGCACGTGGCGGCGCACCTCGCGCACCGCCTCCTTGTCCGGCGGGTCGCCCGGCAGCCGGTCGCGGGTGAGCCGGCCGGCGCCCAGGGGCAGCGAGAACGACACGTCGGGCGCCTCGTCCAGGCCGGCGGCGACCTCCAGGGAGCCGCCGCCGATGTCCAGCACGAGCAGCCGCCCGGCCGACCAGCCGTACCAGCGGCGCACCGCCAGGAACGTCAGGTCCGCCTCGGCGGTGCCGGGCAGCACCTCCAGGCGCACGCCGGTGCGCTCGGCGACGTGGGCGAGGACCTCCTCGCCGTTGGTGGCGTCGCGCACGGCGGAGGTGGCGAACGCCAGCAGCTCCTCCACGCCGGCGTCCTCGGCGGCGCGGGCGGCCTCCTCCACGGCGGCGGTCAGCCCCGCGACCCCCTTGGCGTTCACCGCGCCCGAGCCGTCCAGGTGCTCGGCCAGGCGCAGCAGCCGGCGGGTGGAGTCCGCCGCCAGCGGGTGCGCGCCCGGGTGGGCGTCCACCACGAGGAGGTGGACGGTGTTGGAACCCACGTCGAGGACGCCCAAGCGCATGGGCCGAACCCTAGGGGACCACCGCGGCGCCGCCGCACGCGTCGTGCGGGCCCGCCACCGCGGCGCGCGTACCCTCGTGCGGTGCCCGTCGCCCCCCTGCCCGAACCGGCGGCCGAGGCGCCGCTGGACGGCCCCCGGCTGTGGATCGAGTTCCCCGAGCCGGCCGACGTCGCCGAGGACCCGGACGGCGCCCCGGGCACGGTCTACCGCTGCGACCTGACGTGGCTGACGTCCGACTACACGTGCATCTTCGGCGCCGGCTGCCCCGGCATCCACGCCGACGCCCCGGACGTGGGCTGCTGCGCGCTGGGCGCGCACTTCACCGAGCCCGCCGACGAGCAGCGGGTCGCCGCGGCGGTGGCGCGCCTGACGCCCGCGACGTGGCAGTACCACGACGAGGGCCGCGCGAACGGGTGGACGGAGCCGGAGGACGGCGACGTGAAGACCCGCGTGGTCGACGGCGGGTGCGTGTTCGCCAACCGCTCCGGGTTCGCCGCCGGCGCCGGGTGCGCGCTGCACCTGCTGGCCCTGACGGAGGGCGTGGAGCCGCTGACGCTGAAGCCGGACGTGTGCTGGCAGCTGCCGCTGAAGCGCTCCTACCGCACCGTCGTGCGCGGCGACGGCACCGAGTACCTGGAGGTGACGATCACCGAGTACGACCGTCGCGGCTGGGGCGAGGGCGGGCACGACCTGGACTGGTACTGCACCTCCAACCCGGCCGCGCACGTGGGCACCCGCCCGCTGTTCCGCAGCGCCGAGGCGGAGCTGCGCGAACTGGTCGGCGACGGCGCCTACGAGGAGCTGGCCCGGCACTGCGAGGCGCTGCTGCGGCGCACCCGCGGCGGCGCGCACCGCCGGCTGCTGCCGCTGACGGTGCACCCGGCGGACCGCTCGCGCGCCGTCGCGCGCCCGGCCCGGTGAGCCCAGCGGACCTGCCCGGGGTGGTGCCCAGCCCGAACGTGTGGGACTCCCCCGACGTGTACGAGCTGGAGAACCTCGCCGTGGACCGCGGCGGGCTGCTCGAGGCGGCGATGCGCTCGGTGCGGGACTGGGCCGGGGCCGACGTGCTCGACGTCGGCTGCGGCACCGGGTTCCACCTGCCCCGCTTCGCCGCCACCGCCCGCACGGTGGTCGGCGTGGAACCGCACCCGCCGCTGCTGCGGCGCGCCCTGGGACGGGTGCGGGACCTGCCCGGGGTGCGGGTCCTGCACGGCGCGGCGGGAGCGCTGCCGCTGCCGGCCGCGAGCGTGGACGTGGCGCACGCGCGGTGGGCGTACTTCTTCGGCCCCGGGTGCGAGCCCGGCCTGGCGGAGCTGGAGCGGGTGGTGCGCCCCGGCGGGGCGGCGTTCGTCGTGGACAACGACGCGACCCGCTCCACGTTCGGGCGCTGGTTCTCCGCCGCGCTGCCCGGCTACGACCAGGCGGCGGTGGACCGCTTCTTCGCGCGCCGCGGCTGGGTCGCCGAGCGGCTGGACGTGGCGTGGGAGTTCGAGCGGCGCGAGGACCTGGAGGCGGTGGTGCGCATCGAGTTCGCGCCCGCGCACGCCGAGCGGTTCCTCGCCGGGCACGCCGGCACGGTCGTCGACTACGCCGTGGTGCTGCGCTGGCGCCGGTTCTGAACGGCCCGCCGCCCCGCGGGCCGTGCACCCCTCAGGCGGCCGGGGCGCGGCGGACCGCGTTGCGGCCGGCCGCCTTCGCGGCGTACAGCGCCTCGTCGGCGCGGCCCAGCAGCGTCGCCGCGGGGCCGCCGCAGGCCACCCCGGCGCTGATCGTCACCACACCGGCACCGCCCTCGGACCGGCCCGGGTGCGGCAGGGCCAGCGCCTCCACGGACTCGCGCAGCCGGCCGGCGACCCCGACGGCGCCGTCGGGGTCGGTCCCCTCCGCCAGCAGCACCGTGAACTCCTCCCCGCCGAAGCGGGCCAGGACGTCGCCGGGGCGCAGCTGCTCCTGCAGCGCCGCGGCGACCCGGCGCAGGCACTCGTCGCCGCGCTCGTGACCGAGGGCGTCGTTGTAGGCCTTGAAGCGGTCCACGTCGAGCATCACGGCGCAGGCACCGCCGTCGCGCAGGCCGCGCAGGTGCTCGTCCAGGCCCCGGCGGTTGAGGACGCCGGTCAGCCCGTCGCGGCGCGCGACCTCGGTCAGCCCGGCGTTGGCGGCGGCCAGGGCCTCGATGAGGCGCGCCTGCTCGGCCACCAGTCCCGCCTCGCGGGCGCGGGCCAGGAACGCGGAGCGCTCGCCGGCCTCCAGCCCCGCGGCCATCGACACGCCGAAACCGCCGCTGACGGCGACCGACAGCAGGGTGGCGAGGGCCAGCGCGGGATCGGTGCCCGGCTGGGCCGCCTCGGCCGCCGCGAAGGCCACCAGCGTGGTGAGCGCCACGAGCGCGGAGTGGCGCACGTCGCTGCGCAGCAGCACGACGCTGAAGAGCACGAGGACCTGCGCGCCGAGGAAGTAGGCGTTGCCGACCTCCTCGGACGCCGAGCGCGCGACGACGGCCAGCGCGCCGATCTGCAGCAGGAGGCTGCCCGCGACCAGCGGGCCGTCCGCGCGCGAGGCGGGGCAGCGGGCCAGCCGGCGGCGGCGCCACCGCAGCCCCAGCAGCACCACCGGCGTCACGACCGCCCAGCGCGCCGCGGCGGAGACCACCGCCACCTGCGGGAAGATGAGCGCGTCGACGACCACGTACAGGTCGAACATCGCCAGCCCGATCAGCGCGGTGACGACGAAGGCGCCGGAGCGGGCGGCGTTGCGCTCGGCCTGGAAGGCGCGCTCCCGCTCGGCGGGGAACCGGCGCAGGGCCGCCGGAGCGGTCGGGACGCGGGCCGCGCGCGCCGCCGCGCGCAACCCCTGCCCCAGCCGTGCGCCGCTCGCCACCACGTCCCCTGCATCGGCGTGCGCGGCGACGCGGCGCAGGGCCCGTCACCCGGCCGGCGCAGCCGCCGCGGGCCCGGCACGGGCACCGGGCGGTGGCGACACGGTGGTGAGGCGCCACCTCGCTCGCCACGCGGGGCCCCGGGCGTGGATGATGGGGGCATGAGCACGCACTCCGCCCCGCCGGTGCGCCACGAGGAGCAGCGGGCCGTGGCCCCCGTCCGCTGGTCCAGGCCCAGCACCGGCACCGTGGTCGCGCTGGTGGTCTGGCTGGTCGGCCTGGTGGTGGGCGCGCTGGTCCCGGCGCTCCTGCTGGGCTTCGACCCCTACCAGAGCGCCTCGGGCACCCAGGTCGCGATCGCCATGGGCTTCACCGTCCTCGGCGCGCTGATCATGGTCCTCTCCGCCTACCTGCTGTACCGCAAGAGCGGCAGCATCGGGGCGGCCATCCTCGCCTTCGTGCCGAGCTTCGTGCTGGTGGTGCTCGGCGTGCTCATGGCGACGACCAAGCTGCTCTACGGCGAGGGCCCCGCGGGCACCTGAGCCGCCCCGCCCACCGCGCGCCCGAGCGGACCGCCGACCCCGCGGGGGTCGGCGGTCCGCTCGCGTCCGGGGCGCCCGGGGGCGCCGGGGCCCGGTGTCGGAGGCGGCGCCTACGGTGCTGACCGTGCCGACCAGGAGCCCCGCCCGTCCCGCCAAGCCGTCCTACCGCTGCGCCGAGTGCGGCTGGACCACCGCGAAGTGGGTGGGCCGCTGCGGGGAGTGCCAGGCGTGGGGGTCGGTGGAGGAGACGGGCGCACCGGTGGTGCGCACCACGGTGCCCGCGCAGGTGCGCGAGCCGGCGCGGCCCATCGCCGAGGTGGACGTGGAGGCCGCCCGCGCGGCGCCCACGGGGGTGGACGAGCTGGACCGCGTCCTCGGCGGCGGCCTGGTGCCCGGGGCGGTGGTGCTCATGGCGGGCGAGCCGGGCGTGGGCAAGTCGACCCTGCTGCTGGACGCGGCGGCGCGGGTGGCCGCCCGCGGGCGCACGGTGCTGTACGTGACGGCCGAGGAGTCCGCCGCGCAGGTGCGGCTGCGGGCCGAGCGCATCGGCGCGCTGCACCCCCGCCTGCTGCTGGCCTCCGAGACGGACCTGGCCACGGTGCTGGGGCACGTGGAGCAGGCCGGGCCGGACCTGCTGGTGGTGGACTCCGTGCAGACCGTCGCCTCGGGGCAGGTGGAGGGCGCCGCGGGCGGCGTCTCGCAGGTGCGCGAGGTGGCCGGCGCGCTCATCGCCGTCGCCAAGCGCCGCGGCCTGGCGACGCTGCTGGTGGGCCACGTGACCAAGGACGGCTCGATCGCCGGCCCGCGCACGCTGGAGCACCTGGTGGACGTGGTGTGCCAGTTCGAGGGCGAGCGGCACTCGCGGCTGCGGCTGCTGCGCGCGGTGAAGAACCGCTACGGCCCCACCGACGAGGTCGGCTGCTTCGACCTGGGCGAGGACGGCATCGTGGGTCTGCCCGACCCCAGCGGCCTGTTCGTCTCGCGCACGCCGCAGCCGGTGCCGGGCACCTGCATCACCGTCACGCTCGAGGGGCGCCGGCCGCTGCTGGCCGAGCTGCAGGCGCTGGTGGCCACCGACACCTCCGCCGGCAACGCGCGCCGCGTCACCGGCGGCCTGGAGTCCAGCCGGGTCGCCATGGTGCTCGCGGTGCTGCAGCGGCGCCTGGGCGTGGCGCTGGGCAACCGCGACACCTACGTCGCCACCGTCGGCGGCGTGAAGCTCACCGAGCCCTCGGTGGACCTGGCGGCGGCGCTGGCGGTGACCAGCGCCGCGGTGGACCAGCCGCTGCCGGACGGCCTCGTGGCCTTCGGCGAGGTGGGCCTGGCCGGGGAGGTGCGGCCGGTCACGGGTGTGCCGCGCCGGCTGGCCGAGGCGGCCCGGCTCGGGTTCACCTCGGCCGTGGTACCCACCGGTTCGGTGCCCGAGGGCAAGGCGCCGGCGGGGATGACCGTGCTGGAGGCCGCCAGCCTGGCCGACGCGGTCGCCCACGCCCGCCTCGGAGAGCCCGAGGAGCGTCGGCAGCGCGGCGGGCGGGCCGGCTGAGGGACGAGCGGGAGCGGCGCGGGCAACGGGCGCCCGGGCGAGGCGGTCCGGGCCAGGCGGCCCGGCGCCGCTAGACTCCGGCGCGAGACGTTCTGAGGAGGACCGGTGGCGACCGCGGAACGCACTCCAGAGGAGATCCTGCGCGCGACACTGGCCGCCGTCGCCCCGGGGACGGAACTGCGCGACGGCCTGGAACGCATCCTGCGCGGACGCACCGGCGCCCTCATCGTCCTGGGCTTCGACCGGGTCGTCGACGCGCTGAGCACCGGCGGCTTCGCCCTGGACGTGGAGTTCTCCGCCACGCGGCTGCGCGAGCTGGCGAAGATGGACGGGGCGATCGTCTGCGACCGCGACGTCACGCGCATCCTGCGCGCCGCGGTGCAGCTCGTGCCGGACTCCTCCATCGAGACCAGCGAGTCCGGCACCCGGCACCGCACCGCCGAGCGCGTGGCGAAGCAGACGGGCTACCCGGTGATCTCCGTCTCGCAGTCCATGCGGATCGTCGCGGTGTACGTGGGCTCGCGCCGGTACGTCCTGGAGGGTTCCGACGCCATCCTGGGCCGCGCGAACCAGGCGCTGCAGACCCTGGAGCGCTACCGCGCCCGCCTGGACGAGGTCACCGGCACCCTCTCCGCGCTGGAGATCGAGGACCTCGTCACCGTCCGGGACGTGTGCTCGGTGGTGCAGCGCATCGAGATGGTGCGCCGCATCGCCGACGAGATCGCCGGCTACGTCGTGGAGCTCGGCGTCGACGGGCGGCTGCTGTCCCTGCAGCTGGACGAGCTCATCGGCGGTGTCGGCCCGGACCGCGAGCTGGTGGTGCGCGACTACCTGGAGTCCGGCCGCCACGAGGGCCCGCTGGAGGACGTGCTGGACGCGCTGGCGCAGCTGCACTCCACCGAGCTGGTGGACCTCAGCCAGGTGGCGCGCGTGCTGGGCTTCTCCGTGGGCGGGGACTCCCTCGACTCCGCGGTCAGCCCGCGCGGCTTCCGGCTGCTCAACCGCGTGCCGCGACTGCCCGGCGCGATCGTGGAGCGCCTGGTGGACCAGTTCGGCGACCTGCAGAAGCTGCTCGCGGCCGGCATCGACGACCTCATGACGGTCGACGGCGTGGGCGAGCAGCGGGCCCGGGCGGTGCGCGAGGGGCTCTCGCGGCTGGCGGAGTCCAGCATCCTGGAGCGCTACGTCTGAGGTCCGCCCGTGAGGTCCGCCCGGACCACCGGCCGGCGCGGCGTCAGCCGGTGAGGCTGATCGGCAGCGGTTCGGCGGCGACCCCGCTCCAGGTCCCCTCCACGGTGTAGGCACCGGCCTCGGCCACCGGCTGGTCCGCCGGGCAGCCGGGGGCGGAGCGCTGGCGCGACCAGGTGGTGCTCATGGACCGGGTGCCCTCCGGGTCCAGCTCGTACACCTGGCTCGACCCGGTGGACCGGCAGTCGGCGCTGGACCACACCCGCGCGCCGGAGGCGTCCCGGACGGTGAAGGTGCGCACCCCGCTGCCGATCTCCGCGGTGCACGTCGTCTCCGAGACGTTGCGCACCGTCAGCACGAACCGGGGCGCGGCGTCGGGGCCGTAGGTGGTGGCCCTGGAGGTGAGCGTCAGCTCCAGGTCCCCGCTCCCGCAGGGCCCCACCTCCGCGGGCGCGGTGGCGGACGGGCTCACGGACGGTCCACCGCTCGCGCTCGGGAAGGGGGCCACGGCACCGAGGGTGGGCGAGACGCCGGAGGGGTCGAGGCGGGCAGCGGCCTGCTCGGCGGCGTCCTCGGGCAGCAGCGCCCGCAGCCCCAGGGCCGCCGCCACCGCGACGAGCAGCAGGAGGACGAGGGCCAGCAGGCGACGGCGCCAGTAGATCGACCGGCGTTCGGGCCCCACGGGGTGCAGCACGCTGCTCACAGCGGTGAAGGTAGGCGCCGCGGGGTGGGCTCGTGCGCAGGCGCGCCGCTCCACCCCGGCGCGTCGCGCGTTCCGGCAACGGCCCCGCCCCGCCCACCACCGTCCGCACCCGTTCCGCCACCCTCCACCCTCCAGCGGTGATCGAGGAAGTTGCGACTTCCTCGATCACCGCAGAGGATCCCGCGGTGCCGCGCACGACTCCGCCCGCCGTCCCCGCACCGCTCGCCCCCGGCGCCCTCGAGGACCTGCACCGCACCGTCCTGGAGTGGTACGCGACCAGCGCGCGCGACCTGCCCTGGCGCGAGCCCGGTTGCTCGCCGTGGGGGGTGCTCGTCAGCGAGGTGATGCTGCAGCAGACACCGGTGGCGCGGGTGCTGCCGCGCTGGCGCGAGTGGCTGGAGCGCTGGCCCACCCCGGCGGCCCTGGCGGCGGAGCCGCCCGGGGAGGCGGTGCGCGCCTGGGACCGGCTGGGCTACCCGCGGCGCGCTCTGCGGCTGCACGCGGCCGCCGTCGCCATCACCGCCGAGCACGGCGGCGAGGTGCCCGAGGACCACGACGCCCTGCTGGCCCTGCCCGGCGTCGGCGCCTACACCGCCGCCGCGGTCGCCGCGTTCGCCTTCCGCCGCCGGCACGCCGTGGTCGACACCAACGTGCGCCGGGTGCACGCCCGCGCGGTCACCGGGGCGGCGGAACCGGCTCCCGCGCTCACGTCGGCCGAGACGCGGCTGGCGGTGGCCCTGCTGCCGGAGGACCCCGAGACGGCCGCGCGCTGGTCGGTGGGCGTCATGGAGCTGGGGGCGCTGGTGTGCACGGCGCGCGCACCGCGCTGCCCGGCCTGCCCCCTGCTGGACCGCTGCGCCTGGGTGGTGGCGGGCCGGCCGGCGCACACCGGCCCGGCACGGCGCGCCCAGCGCTGGGCGGGCACGGACCGCCAGGTGCGCGGGCGCCTGCTCGCGGTGCTGCGCGCCGCCGACGGCCCGGTGGGCGCGGCCGACCTCGACGCCGCCTGGACGAGCGACGCCGTGCAGCGGGCCCGCTGCCTGGACGGGCTGGTCGCCGACGGCCTCGTCGAGCCCCTGCCCGACGGCACCTTCGCCCTCCCCCGCTCCTGACGCCCCCCGACACTCCCCCGCCCCGCCCCCTCGGTGATCAAGGAAGTTGTCACTTCCTTGATCACCGAGGGGGACGGAGCGGGGTGGGACGAGCGGGGTCAGAGGTGGCCGAGGACCTCGGCGAGCACGGCGGCCGGACCGCCCTCCACGCAGACCTGGAAGCCCGGCTCGTCGGGCTGCAGGTCCTGCAGGGTGTCCAGCTGGCTGCGCAGCAGGGACGCGGGCATGTAGTGACCCTGCCGGTGCGCCAGGCGCTCGGCCAGCACCTCCTCGGGCACCACGAGCTGGCAGAAGCGCACCGACGGGTGCCCGTCGGCCAGCAGCTCGCGGTAGGAGCGCTTCAGCGCCGAGCAGGTGACGACGACGGAGCGGCCGGCGGCCTCCCGCTCGCCGATCCACGCGGCGATGCCGCGCAGCCACGGCCAGCGGTCCTCGTCGTCCAGCGGGGTGCCGTCACGCATCTTGTCGACGTTCGCGCGCGGGTGGAAGTCGTCGCCCTCGGCGAACTCCCAGCCGCGCTCGTCCGCGACGCCGCGGGCCACGGTGGTCTTGCCGCTGCCGGAGACACCCATGACGACCAGGGCGACGGGAGCGGGATCGGGGTCGTTCACGGGGGTACCTCCTCGGTCCGGCCGCGGGCCGAGACCCGCAGCATCCGGGTGTTGCCGAGCGTGTTGGGCTTCACGCGCGCCAGGTCCAGGAACTCGGCGACGCCCTCGTCGTGGGAGCGGAGCATCTCCGCGTAGACGTCCGGCGCGACGGGGGTCCCGTCGATCTCCTGGAAGCCGTGGGCGGCGAAGAAGGCCGTCTCGAAGGTGAGGCAGAACAGCCGGGTGACGCCGAGGTCGGCGGCGCGTGCCAGCAGCGCCTCCAGGACGCGGTGCCCCACCCCGCACCCGCGCACGGAGCGGTCCACGGCGAGGGTGCGCACCTCGGCGAGGTCCTCCCACAGCACGTGCACGGCCCCGCAGCCCACGATCCGCGCACCGCCCGGGGCGGACGGGTCGTCGACCTCGGCGACCACGAACTCCTGCACGGCCTCGTAGAGGGTGATGAGCTCCTTGGCCAGCAGGATGCGCTCGCGCGCGTAGTCCTCCACGAGGGCGCGCACGGCAGGCACGTCGCTCGTCCGCGCCGGCCGGACCCGCACCTGAGACGTCACGGCGACGATCTTCGCAGAGAGGGCCCGGCGCAGCCCGGCGGACGCACGACGGCCCGGCACCCCTCGCGGGTGCCGGGCCGTCGTGGTGGCGTCAGGCCGTCACTGGCCGTCGGTGGACTTGCCGAGCGAGAGCGGGACCGGCACGTCCTCCTTGGTGGTGCCCTCGAAGGTGAACTTCTGCTCCGAGCCCTCGCCCTCGGTGTCGACCGAGACGATCTGGCCGGGGCGCAGCTCGCCGAAGAGGATCTTCTCGGAGAGCACGTCCTCGATCTCGCGCTGGATCGTGCGGCGCAGCGGCCGCGCACCCAGGACGGGGTCGTAGCCCCTCGTCGCGAGCAGCGCCTTCGCGGACGGGGTGAGCTCGATGCCCATGTCCTTGTCCTTGAGGCGCTCGTCGACCCGCTTCACGAAGAGGTCGACGATCTGGACGATCTCCTCCTGCGTGAGCTGCGGGAAGACGACCATGTCGTCGACGCGGTTGAGGAACTCCGGCCGGAAGTGCTGCTTGAGCTCGTCGTTGACCTTGGCCTTCATGCGCTCGTAGTTCGTCTGCGTGGTCTGCGACCCCGCGGCGAACCCGGTGCCGACGCCCTTGGAGATGTCCCGCGTCCCCAGGTTCGTCGTCATGATGATCACGGTGTTCTTGAAGTCGACCACGCGGCCCTGGGAGTCGGTCAGGCGACCGTCCTCCAGGATCTGCAGCAGCGAGTTGAAGATGTCCGGGTGGGCCTTCTCCACCTCGTCGAACAGGACGACGGAGAACGGCTTGCGGCGCACCTTCTCGGTGAGCTGGCCGCCCTCCTCGTAGCCGACGTAGCCGGGCGGGGAGCCGAACAGCCGCGAGACGGTGTGCTTCTCGGAGAACTCGCTCATGTCCAGCTGGATGAGCGCGTCCTCCTCGCCGAAGAGGAACTCCGCCAGCGCCTTGGCCAGCTCCGTCTTACCGACGCCGGTGGGGCCGGCGAAGATGAACGAGCCGCCGGGGCGCTTGGGGTCCTTCAGGCCCGCGCGGGTGCGCCGGATGGCCTGGGACAGCGCCTTGATGGCGTCGTTCTGGCCGATGACGCGCTTGTGGAGCTCGGCCTCCATGTTGAGCAGGCGCGCCGACTCCTCCTCGGTGAGCCGGACCACCGGGATGCCCGTGGCCGTGGCCAGGACCTCCGCGATCAGCTCCTCGTCCACCTCGGCGATGACGTCCATGTCGCCGGACTTCCACTGCTTCTCGCGCTCGCCCTTCTGCGCCAGGAGCTTCTTCTCCTTGTCGCGCAGCGAGGCCGCCTTCTCGAAGTCCTGCGCGTCGATCGCGGACTCCTTCTCGCGGCGCACGTCGGCGATGCGCTCGTCGAACTCGCGCAGGTCCGGCGGTGCGGTCATGCGGCGGATGCGCAGTCGCGCGCCCGCCTCGTCGATGAGGTCGATCGCCTTGTCGGGCAGGTAGCGGTCGTTGACGTAGCGGTCGGCCAGGGTGGCGGCCGCCACCAGCGCGGCGTCGGTGATGGAGACGCGGTGGTGTGCCTCGTAGCGGTCGCGCAGGCCCTTGAGGATCTCGATGGCGTGCGGCAGCGTCGGCTCGGGCACCTGGATGGGCTGGAAGCGCCGCTCCAGGGCCGGGTCCTTCTCGATGTGCTTGCGGAACTCGTCGAGGGTGGTGGCCCCGATGGTCTGCAGCTCGCCGCGGGCCAGCATCGGCTTGAGGATGCTGGCGGCGTCGATGGCGCCCTCGGCGGCACCGGCACCGACGAGGGTGTGGATCTCGTCGATGAACAGGATGATGTCGCCGCGGGTGCGGATCTCCTTGAGGACCTTGCGCAGCCGCTCCTCGAAGTCACCGCGGTAGCGGGAGCCCGCCACGAGCGCGCCGAGGTCGAGCGTGTAGATCTGCTTGTCCTTGAGGGTCTCGGGCACCTCGCCGCGCACGACGGACTGGGCCAGGCCCTCGACGACGGCGGTCTTGCCGACGCCGGGCTCGCCGATGAGGATCGGGTTGTTCTTGGTGCGGCGCGAGAGGACCTGCATGACGCGCTCGATCTGCGGGTCGCGGCCGATGACCGGGTCCAGCTTGCCCTCGCGAGCGGCCTGCGTGAGGTTGCGGCCGAACTGGTCGAGGACGAGCGAGCCGGAGGGGGTGCCCTCCTGCGGGCCGCCGGCGGTGGCGGGCTCCTTGCCCTGGTAGCCGGACAGCAGCTGGATGACCTGCTGGCGGACGCGGTTGAGGTCCGCGCCGAGCTTGACGAGGACCTGGGCGGCGACGCCCTCGCCCTCGCGGATCAGGCCGAGCAGGATGTGCTCGGTCCCGATGTAGTTGTGGCCGAGCTGCAGCGCCTCGCGCAGGGACAGCTCGAGCACCTTCTTGGCGCGCGGGGTGAAGGGGATGTGGCCGGACGGGGCCTGCTGGCCCTGGCCGATGATCTCCTGGACCTGCTCGCGGACGGCGTCCAGGGAGATGCCCAGCGACTCGAGGGCCTTGGCGGCGACGCCTTCGCCCTCGTGGATCAGGCCGAGCAGGATGTGCTCGGTCCCGATGTAGTTGTGGTTGAGCATCCGGGCCTCTTCTTGGGCCAGGACGACGACCCGTCGGGCGCGGTCGGTGAACCTCTCGAACATGCGGCGCTCCTCGCGGGTGGTCGGGTCCTCGAGGGACCACCCCCCGCGGACCGTTCCGATGCTAGTCCCGGGTCCCGACACCTTCACGCCGTCCGCGTCGGCGGGCGTCCGCGAGGGGGTCGTGACCCTGTCTCCTCGTCCAACCTGCTCCCGGTGGAGGGTGTTCCGCCACGCCGTTCGCTGGCGGCGTAGCCCCGCGGAGCCGGCCCCGGGGCGCTAGGCGAGGTGGAAGTACTCCTCCAGGCGCTCCATGGAGCGGTCCGGGTGCTCCCCGGTGGCGAAGAAGCGCGCCATCGTGGCCTGCCAGCGCTCGTTGACCTCCTCGCGCTCCATCGCGGCCACCGCGGCGTCGAAGTCGTCGGCCACGCAGTAGCCCACCACGAGGCCGTCCTCGCGGCGCAGGAAGAGCGAGTAGTCGCGCCAGCCGGCGCGGCTGAGGGCCTCGAGCATCTCGGGCCAGACGTGCTCGTGGGCGCTGAGGTACTCGTCCACCAGCTCGGGACGCAGGTGCATGAGGAAGCAGGCGCGCTCGGCCACCGCTGGTCCACCTCTCCGTGGGGTCGTCGGGCCCCGATCCAACCAGGACGCCCCCGGGCGCGCCGCGGGGGGCCGCACCCGTGGCGCGACCCCCCGCGGCGGTCTCCGGCGTCCCTGCGGGCGCCGGAGGGCTCAGTGACTGTTTCAGATG
>NZ_JBBBEM010000029.1:0-6188 GCF_037154035.1 Kineococcus sp. G2
GCATGGCCCATCAGCACCGACATCTGAAACAGTCACTGAGACCAGTCGGTCGATGCAGCGTTCGACGACGATGCGCTGACGGTAGGTACCGACGTCGAAGACGGGTGGTCGACCGCCGTCGGGACCTGTGGCTTGGCGGTGCGCGCACTGGTCGGTCTTCTCCGAGATGGATGCTCTGGTGCACCTCGGCGTAGCGCCTGGTGGGCCGAGGTGTGCGTGCACTCCTTGTCGCCAACGACGTCGCTCGGTGTGCGGGTGCCGTTGCAGCTTCGCAGCCCCACCTCTCCGGGCACCGGCTGAGTGCTTGTGGGCGGCGCCGCTGTGGTCGACGCTGACGATGGAGTCGTCCTGGGTGATCTCGGACGCGGCGCGCATCCGTGTGCCGTGGGCGGTCCGCTCGCGTATCCGCTCGTGCGCTGCTGGCAGTGGTGTCGGGACGCGTGGGGCGAGGAGTTCCCAGAGTTCATCGCCGATCACCTCCCGGAGGCGGACCCTCACGCCGACGGCTGTGCGAACCAGCCTGCGCCTGGCCCAGCACGATGCGCCAGGGGCCCGTCTGCTTCCGGAAGGCCCCCTCGTGGGCTGCTCGATCTCGCCCCGCGTTGTCGATGCGATCATCTGAATCAGTTGAGCAAGTGCACGCCCACGGGTCGGGAGTGTCGAAGGAGGGGTTCTTTCGAGTGACCTGGCTGGTGAGTCGGTCGCGTTCCCGAGTCCGCTCGCTATGGTCGTGGTCGAGCCACCAGGGACAAGGGGTCTCCGGAAGATCCGTGCCGGACCAGCTGTGCACGGCCGGCTGTGGGTCTCCGTGAAGGTGGCGTGATCCAAGGAGTTGGGTGATGAGGAACAGTTTCCGTCGCAGGGCAGTTGCGGTCGTCGTCGGAGCGGGTGTGGCGCTCGGTGGCTTCGTGACCACGGCGGCGCCGGCGAATGCGCTCTCGCCCGCTGCTACTGCGTTCAACAACTGCCTGACTCGGTACACGGAGGCGGCGAACAAGGCAGAGCGGTTGCGTCAGAGCAGCCTGGCTCAGGCTGTCCACCTGACGGGCCTCGCGAACTGCAACTACCAGCTTTCGCAGCGCGGCGACATCAGTGATCAGCAGGAGATCAACGCGATCAACAACTACAACCGCTACCGTCCCGCTGCGCAGCAGGCCATCACCAAGGCGGGCCTCGTCTACTACAGGTCCTTCATCAGCAAGGCGGGTCTTGCGGGACTTCGACTCTGAGTAGCGTCTATTGAGCCCGGGGTGCCGAGCGCGGCCCGGTCGGCACCCCGGTACTTCGCCGGTGGGGGTGGGCGACATCAGAATCGATGGCGACCCCAGGGTTGTGGTCCCACGGCTCATCGAACCTGGCCGAGTCATTCTGCCCTTGTGTTCTGGTTCACGCGGGGGCACGGCGATGCGAGGCGGCGCCGATTGCCGTCGTGCTGTGGAGGAACGTCGGTAGGGCGGGTCTATGATTCAGCAGCCCTCTTCGCCGAGTCCGCAGGAGCCCCACCGTGATCGTCCTCGTCGGCTTCATGGGGGCGGGCAAGACCACCGTGGGCCGCCTGCTCGCCGCCCACCTGGCCCTGCCGTTCACCGACACCGACCACGTCGTCGAGGCCCGGGCGGGCCGGCCCATCCCGGAGGTGTTCCGCACCGACGGCGAGGACGCCTTCCGCGAGGCGGAGGAGCGGGCCGTCGCCGACGTCCTCGCCGGTCCCGAAGCCGTGGTCTCCCTCGGCGGCGGCGCCTGCGGGCGCGCGGCCACCCGCGAGCGGCTGCGCGAGCACACCGTCGTGCACCTGCGCGTCAGCCTCGAGCAGACCCGCGCCCGCACCGCCGGGGACGCCAACCGCCCGCTCCTGCAGCGCCCCGACCTGCCCCAGCTGCACGCCGCGCGTCAGCGCCTGTACGACGAGGTCGCTACCGTCGCGGTGCCCACGGACGGGCGGACGGCCGAGGAGGTCGCCCGCGACGTCCTGCGGCTGATCGAGACGCAGCGCACCGCGCGAGACCCGGAGGACCGATGAGCGAGCCCACCCAGCCGACCCGGATCACCGTGCCCGGGGACGCCCCCTACGACGTGCTCGTGGGGCGCGGCCTGCTCGGGGAGCTGCGCGCTCTGCTCGGCGATCGCGCCGAGAAGGTCCTCGTGGTGCACCCGCGCGCCCTGCGCGCCACGGGTGAGGCGGTGCGCGAGGACCTCGCCGCGCAGGGCCTGGACGCGGTGCTGGCGGAGGTCCCGGACGGCGAGGAGGCCAAGTCCGCGGAGGTCGCCGCGTTCTGCTGGACGGTGCTGGGCCAGTCCGGCTTCACCCGCTCCGACGCCGTCGTGGGCGTGGGCGGGGGAGCGGTCACCGACCTGGCCGGGTTCGTCGCCGCCACCTGGCTGCGCGGCGTGCGGGTGGTGCACCTGCCGACGACGCTGCTGGCCATGGTGGACGCCGCCGTGGGCGGCAAGACCGGCATCAACACCGCCGAGGGCAAGAACCTCGTCGGCTCCTTCCACCCGCCGGCCGGGGTGCTGTGCGACCTGGACGCCCTGGACACCCTGCCGGCGCACGACCTGCGCGCGGGGCTCGCCGAGGTCGTCAAGTGCGGGTTCATCGCCGACGAGCGCATCCTGGAGCTCGTCGAGGCGGACGTGGACGCCGCCACGGACCCGCGCTCGCCGGTCCTGGCCGAGCTGGTGGAGCGCGCGATCCGGGTCAAGGCGCGCGTGGTGGGGGAGGACCTGAAGGAGTCCGGCCTGCGGGAGGTCCTCAACTACGGGCACACCTTCGCCCACGCCGTCGAGCTCGTCGAGCGCTACCAGTGGCGCCACGGCGCCGCCGTCAGCGTGGGCCTCGTCTACGTCGCCGAGCTGGCCCGCATGGCCGGGCGCCTGTCCGACGCCGACGCCGACCGGCACCGCGCCGTCCTGACCTCCCTGGGCCTGCCGGTCACCTACCGGGGCGACCGCTGGCCGCAGCTGCTGGACGCCATGAAGCGCGACAAGAAGTCCCGCGGGGCGCTGCTGCGCTTCGTGGTGCTCGACGGCATCGGCCGGCCCTCGCGCCTGGAGGGGCCCGATCCGGCGATGCTGCAGGCCGCCTACGCCGAGATCAGCCGCGACTGACCCGCGACCGACCCGCGCTGGACGGGCGCGACCCGCGCGGTCGGGGCGAGCGCGCCGTCCTCGGTACGATGGCGTCACCACACCCGCGCCCGGTCCCGGCCCGCGGGAAGCACGGACGACGAGACGGACTGAGAGACGACGTGGCATCGACGAACGACCTGAAGAACGGCACCGTGCTCAACCTCGACGGCAACCTGTGGTCGGTGGTCGAGTTCCAGCACGTGAAGCCCGGCAAGGGCGGTGCCTTCGTGCGCACGAAGCTGAAGAACGTCCTGTCCGGCAAGGTCGTCGACCGCACCTTCAACGCCGGCGCCAAGGTCGACACCGCCACCGTGGACAAGCGGGACATGCAGTACCTGTACCGCGACGGCGAGGACTTCGTGTTCATGGACTCCTCGACGTACGACCAGATCACGGTCCCGCCCGCCACCGTCGGCGACGCCGCGAACTACATGCTGGAGAGCCAGGAGGTGATCATCGCCACCCACGAGGGCACCCCGCTGTACGTGGAGCTGCCCGCCTCCGTGGTGCTGGAGATCACCTACACCGAGCCCGGCCTGCAGGGCGACCGCTCCACCGGCGGCACCAAGCCCGCCACCGTGGAGACCGGCGCCGAGATCCAGGTGCCGCTGTTCCTGGAGCAGGGCACCAAGGTCAAGGTCGACACCCGCACCAGCGACTACCTCGGCCGCGTGAACTGACGTGGCGGCCCGCCGCAAGGCGCGCCGGCGCGCGCTGGAGGTCCTCTTCGAGGCCGACCAGCGCCGCCTGGAGCCGTTGACCGTGCTGAAGGACAAGATCGTGCGGGCCGACCCGCCGGTGGGCGACTACGCCGTCACGCTCGTCGAGGGCGTGGTCGCCGAGCTGCCCCGCATCGACGAGGTCCTCTCCACGTACTCGATGGGCTGGACGGTCGACCGGATGCCCGCGGTGGACCGGGCGGTGCTGCGCATCGGCGTGTGGGAGGTCCTGCACGCCGACGACGTGCCCGACCACGTCGCCATCAGCGAGGCCGTGGAGATCAGCCAGGAGCTGTCCACCGACGAGTCGCCGAAGTTCGTCAACGGCCTGCTGGCGCGCATCTCCGAGCTGAAGGAGACGCTCACCGCCTGAGCCCACCGCCTGGGACGCGCGCACGACGGCCCGGTCACCCCCGAGGGGGTGGCCGGGCCGTCGCGCGTCCGGGTGAGCCCCGTGCGGACGGCCCGGTGGCGGTGCGTGCGCGGGCCGTGCGAGGCCGTGCGGCGGGGATCCCGACCGGCCGCACCCGATCGGTGTGCATTGGATCCTCAAGGTGGCCCGAGGGAGGACCGACCTCATTAGCACAACACGTTGCTGATTTCCAGAGAGGATCCCCCCCTCGTGCGCGAGAACACCACGTCGGTCACCGCTCAGACGAAGCAGAAGCGCCGCTGGCCCTGGGCCGTCGGCACCGGCGTCCTCACCGCCGCCCTGACCCTGTCGATGTCGCCCGCCACCGCGGTCGTCTCCGACCTCTTCGACCTGGGCCGCGGCGCCACGATCACGTCCCCCGACGGCAGCGTCTACACCCTCGCGGTGGAGAACGACGGTGACCTCGTCACCACGCTGAAGCAGAGGGCCACCCCCACGGCCACCTCCACCCCCACGGCCACCCCCAAGAGCACGAGCACCGCAGCGCCGACCGCCGCGCCGGCCCTCGACGTGAAGGCCACCGCGAGCGGCACCAGCGCGATCACCGTCTCGTGGCCGAAGGAGCTGCAGCAGGCCACCTTCGGCCGCGACGGCGTCGACGTCGGCGGCTACGGCGCCTGGACGTCCGCCGCGGGCGCCACCTCGCCGCAGCAGCTGACGAATCTCAAGCCGGGCACGAAGTACACGGTCACCGTCAGCGGTGTGCTCAGCGGCAAGCAGGTCAGCCGCTCCGTGACGGTCACCACCGCCTCGGCCGGCGCGACCACCCCGACGACCACCCCGACGACCACCCCGACGACCACTCCGACGACCACCCCGACGACCACTCCGACGACCACCCCGACGACCACTCCGACGACCACCCCGACGACCACCCCGACGACCTCGCCGACGCCCACCGCGAGCGCTCCCGCGCCGGCCGGTCAGGACGACTTCAACGCCACCACCATCGGTGCGTCGGTGACCGGCGCCGCCAACGGCGACTTCAACCGCTGGACCGGCACCAAGCACGGCCTCTACGCGACCTGGGCCGACAACGGCAAGGTGTGGGCCATCGACACCGCGAGCAGCGAGTACGGCGCGAACAGCGTCTCCCGCCTGGGTGACTACGACCTCGACATCGCCACCCAGCACAAGATCGCCAGCTGGGCGAGCCCGGGGATCGACGCCAAGCTCGAGGCCACCTTCCGCGAGATCAAGTCCAAGTGGGGCGACCGCAAGGGTCACGTCTACGTCCGCCCGTTCCACGAGATGAACGGCAACTGGTACAACTGGTCGGTCCGCAACTCCGGTGACGCGGCGAACTTCGTCAAGTACTGGCGCACCGTCGTGCACCCGAAGTGGCAGGCGGTCATGGGTGACGACGACCGCTTCCACCTGGTGTGGTCGCCGAACCGCGACACGTCCACGTCGGTCGACGTCCGGACGATGTTCCCCGGCAAGCAGTACGTCGACGCGATCGGCGTCGACTACTACGACTTCTCCCGGGCGAACGACGAGACGAAGTGGGCCGCGGAGGTCAACCGCACGCAGAACGGCGGCCCCGTCGGCATCGGCGCCTGGGACGCGTTCGCGCAGTCGCAGGGCGTGCCGTGGTACCTGCCCGAGTACGGCGTCCAGTTCGGCGACAACAGCTTCTTCGCCGGGAAGGTGCTGGAGTTCATCAAGGCGAACCGGTACTCCGGCGACGGCGACGCCGCGGGCAAGTCGCTCGGCGCGGCCTGGCACAACCTGCAGGGCTCCTCGCCCGACCCGAACGCCGGCGGCGACTTCTTCGTCCAGAAGGGCGGCAAGGACTACTCCGGGCGCGCGAAGACCGCTGCTGTCGTCCGCACCTGGGTCCAGTCCAACACCTGGCTGCGCCAGGCGAAGTGATCCCGCACCGCGCGCACGCCGGCGGCGTGCGC